>NZ_CDWTNB010000047.1:14907-25446 GCF_977947065.1 Frankia sp. CgJB1 | reverse complement strand
CCGAACGACCGTGGCGCAATACTGCTTATCCTCGCTTCATCCTCGCTGCCAGGCGGTGATGAGTTCGGCTGGGCCGTAGGATGCGGCGAGACCGGTGGCCGCAACCCCGCTGCGACTGATGGCGACCAATGGCAGCGGAAGGTTCGTGAGCGCCGCCCGGTGTTTCTGCAATGCCGCCAAGTCGCGGTCATCGAACGGTGCGCGTTCCAGCCATTTGACAGAGCCGAGGAAGTACAGCTCCTTGGCGACCGGTTCCCGGTCGGCGCCGACGACGTCGATCTCGACGGTGTTGGAGCGGTTCCAGTAGGCGCCGACGGCCGGGGCCGACGGCAGCACCGCGTCCGGGAGCAGGCGGGCGAGGGACTGACGCAGCAGCGGTTCTATCGCCCGGCCGCGCCAACTCGTCCATCCCGCCCTGATCCGACTGACGGTGAGGTCTCCGCGTAGGCGCTCGATCTCGGGCAGATATGGGCCGACGAACCGCAACCAGAACCTTAGATACGGATCGGTGACCCGGTACCGGCGCTCTTTCGACGGCCGTGTCGAAAGAGGTAGCTCCCCCACCACCATCAGTTTGGCGGCCAGCACCTCGATCGACCGGGTCAGACTGGTATGCGCGAGCCCTCCAGCGGCGCGGGCAATGTTGGTGAACGTCCGTTCGCCGCTGCCGATCGCCGAGAGCACGCCCCTGGCATTGGCCGAGTCGGGGAACTCCGCGGCCAGGGACCGCTCCGCCGACACCAGCAGCGCCGACACCGGGTTCGAAAACTCCGCGTTAAGGAACTCCCACAGGTCGTCACCCCGCCGCCAGGAGGCGCAGATCAGCGGCAGACCCCCGGTCACCAGCGCGGCGTCGAACGCCTCCGCTGGGCCCAGGCCGAGCATCTCTCCCACCTCCGCCGGATTGAGCGGCCCCAGGACCAGCTCCTGCCCGCGCTGGTGAAACGGTCGGCTGTACGAACTCAAGGCCTCCATCATCGACAGGTCCGAACCGATCAGCACCAGCAGGACGGGCCGCCGGCTCAGTTCCCGGTCCCAGGCACGCTGCAGCACACCCTCGAACGCGTCGCCCCGCTCCATCAGGTACGGAACCTCGTCGATCACGACCACACTGGGCCGGTCCTCCGGCAGGATCCCGGCCAGCTGGCGCAACGCCGCGCTCCAGTTCCCGGGAACTGCCTCGGCGAAGACCTCACGCTCCGGCAGCCCGGACCTGGCAACGGCGTCCCGCAACGAATCCAGCTCCACCTCCGCCGAGGCGCCGGCAGCGGTGAAGAACACCGCGGGTACACCCGCCCGCTCCACGAACTCCTCGACGAGACTCGACTTACCGATCCGACGCCGCCCACGGACCAGAAGACAACGACCCGGTCGCGACGATCCGACATCCGATCCCACCAGCCGAAGCAACCCGTCCAGCGTGGCAAGTTCCCGCTCCCGCCCAACAAACTCGACCACGTCCACTCTCCCCGATACTACCGGCATCGATACTACGAGCAGCGATACTATCGGCAGCGATATCTGCAGGGTTCCCTGGGATACTGGCGTATCCACCACGGTCGATCAGGAGCGGTGTGGCGGGATGGTCGAGGCCCGGACCCGGGCCGCGGCGACCGAGGACGCGACCGAGGAGGCGTGGTGAGTCTGTCCACCCATGTCCTGGACACGGCCACGGGGCGGCCAGCCGCCGGCCTGCCGCTCCGGTTGGAACGGGCGGTGCGCACCCTTGACGGCACGACCACGGGCTGGATCGCGGTCACCAAGGCCGTCACCGACGACGACGGCCGGGTAGCCGATCTGCCGGCGACCATCCCAGGCCCCTGGCGGCTCGTCTTCGACACCGCGAGCCGCTCGGCGTTCTTTCCCGAGGTGACCATCGCGTTCGTGATCGAGGACCCGGCGGATCATCATCACGTCCCGCTGCTGCTCGCTCCGTTCGGTTATTCGACCTATCGGGGGAGCTGACCGCCCTGGATGGCCGGGTGTCGTCAACCCGCGGCGACCGGTCTGCCGCCGAAGCGGTCGACGGTCACCCGGTCGAGACCAGCCGCGGTCAGGCTCGCGTCGTCCAGCAGGCCGGCGTCGAGCGCCCGCAGGACGTGCCCGGCGAGCGCGCGGCCGGTGGCCGGCTCGTCGGCGACCGCTCCCGGATGCCGGGCGGTGGCGTACGCGGTGGCGTAGGAGGAAAGCCGGCCCAGCGCCTCGTCGAGCCCGGCCAGCAGGCAGCCGGCCACCGCCGCGTGCCGGCTCACCAACTGACCCGGATGCAGATCCCAGCCCTGGTAGATGCCCCGGGACCAGGCGCGGCGCACCAGCTCGGCGTGCCGCCGCCACGCCCGGTGGACACCTCGGCCCGCCGTGTCCTCGACAGCTGCGGTGCCCTCCGTAGCTGAGGTGCCCTCCGTCGCGTCCGCCGGGCTCTCGATCGGCAGCAGGTTCGAGGACCCGTCCGCGACCCGGATTCCGGTGCCGGCGGTGACGAGCTGCATCAGCGTAGTGGCGTACTCCACCGCCGGATGGTCGCTGGCCTGGTGTGCGGCGGTGATGCCGAGAGCCGCCGAGTAGTCGTAGGTGCCGACGTGCAGTCCGACGAGGCGTCCTGGGCCCAGCGCAAGACCGGTCTCGACCAGCGCCGGCAGGGCGAGAACCGCGGCCGGGATCTCCACCTGCACCTCGAAGGGCACCGGGGCGATGTCGAGGCGTTGCTCCAGTTCGGCGAGCAGATCGGCGAAGACCGCGACCTGCGCGGCGGCGCTCACCTTGGGCAGGGTCAGCACCAACCCGGCGGGTGGGCCGTCGTCACCGGCCAGCGCTGTGAGGAAGAGGTCCAGGCTGCGCAGCCCCCGGTCCCGGACGGCCGGGTCCAGCGACTTCATCCGCAGGCCGTAGGACGCGGGCAGGGCGTCCGCCGCCGCGACGGCGTCGGCGTCCTCGGTGTCGTCCATCCGGACGCCGTAGCCGTCCTCCAGGTCGATCCGCAGATCCTGCACCGGTTCAACGGTCAGCGCGTGCAGCACGTGTGCGTGGACCGGTTCGGCGATGACCAGGTCCGGGTCGCCCCCGGTGGCGGCGGCGAGTCTGGCCGGGTCGGTGCCGTGGGCGGCCAGGAGCTCCCGGGCCGCCTCCCCCCAGACCAGCACGATGTCCGGGCGCATCCGGTCGGCGGGCAGGTAGCAGGTGTGCACCGGCTGACGGGTTCCCGGATCACCGGGATGACGAGCGATGACCGCCGTATCGATCGGTGCGAGCGCGGCGGTCAGACGGGCGACGACATCGGTCGGCAACGTCGGCATGCCCCCAGTGTCGGCCTCACGTACACCGCCGGATACCTCCCTTGGCGGGATGCCCCTGTCCGCTCCTACAGCTGCGCGCCCACGCGGACGGCGAAGGCGCGCAGTTCATCCGGCACGCGGCCGCGCTGGTCCTGGACCAGGCGACCCGCGAGGGAACGCACCACCGGGCGGGCACGGATTTCCTCGGGCGCGACCTGTTCCGCGGCCCGAAGTGCCTGGTAGCTGGCGTCGGGGCGCCTCGTCTGAGCGTAGGCGGCTGCGACGTCGACCCAGAACCGGCCCCGGCGTTCCGGCGTGAGGATGCGGTCCGGACGCACTGTGCGCGCGGCGGTCAGGGCGCCGACGGGATCGCCAAGGGCCAGGGCGGTGGACACCCGGTAGATACCGACGCCGGTGGGGCGGAAGGTGGACCAGTGCTCGTTGCCGTCCCGGCCGAGCCGCGCTGCAGCGCCGCCTGCCTCGTCCAGGAGCGTCGCGGCCGTGCTGGCGTCGCCGACGCGGGCCGCTGTGTACCCGGCGGTGGACAGGAGTGATCCGTACAGACTGATCGCCCGGGGGCTCATGTCACCGGTGTCAGCGAGCCGCATGGCCGCCTCGACGGCGAGCTGCCGGGAGCGGGTGTGGTGGCCGCCGCGGCGGGCCACGATGCAGAGCATCCGGGTGGTTTCCGCCATGGTGATGGGGTCGCTCGCGGCCCGGGCCGCCGTCATCGCCCGATCGGCCGACACCCACGCCAGGCCCTCGATGTCGAATTTGATAAGCGTGTGCGTGGCGACGTTCAAGGCCTCCGCGTACAGGGCGGCGGCCTGCGGCGTCCCCCGGGCTGCCGCGGTCGCCTCCGCGGTGCGCAACAACCGGGGAAGACACTGGCCGAGCTGGCTGTACCGGGCGGCCTGGTAGTCCTCCTTTATCGCAATGAGGCGCTTCTGCACCACCGACGGCGCGGCCGGTGCGGTGAACATGCTGGGGCTGCCAAGCAGCACGTCCTCCAGATGCGGCACCACGCTCGCGTACGGTGCGGACCCTTGGCCGAAGGCCAGCGGAGTCGCGGCCCCGGCGGCGACACCGGCCAGCAGTTGGCGACGGAGCACCGGGTCTTCCTCCTCGGTTGTGGATGGACGCTTCACCGTAGCGGGCATGCCCGACATGCCGGGGGACGTGGCGGCGAGTCCGAGGTGCCCGGCCGGAATCTCCAGTGCCTCGGCGATGCGCCGCAGCAGGACGATGTCGGTGAGCGTCTGGTGGCCGCTTTCCATGCGCGAGATGGAGGAAGCAGAGTAGCCGCAGGCGCGGCCCAGCTCAGTCTGTGTCCATCCGCGTGCACGGCGGGCATCCCGCACGATGGCGCCGGGCGACCTCGTGGACGGCTCCATGCTGCGCTCCCCAGACGTAGATCGGGCACAACGTAATGGTGAGAGCACCCGCTTGCTCCGCGCAATTTGCAGATCCTGCACACGTGTGTGCGTGATCAGCACATCACCTTTTCGCCCGGTTCGGCGCCGATCATCATGGTCCCGTAGCGACTGTGCGGCTACCCGCTGCCAGTACTTTTCTTCCCTACCCCACCAATCCCTCACGAGGGGAGTCCTTCATGGGCATCAGTATCGGCTCCGAGCTCACGGCCGACGAGATGGAGCGTGCCGGCCTCCTGGAGACGGGCCGGCGCAGCATGATCAGCCGGTATGCGGTCTTTGTTCCAGTCGACCAGGCGGGCGTCTGCCGTCCCGTGCGTCTGGGCGACGACTGCGAGGTCGGGCCGTTCGCCGTGGTACACGGTGGCACCACCGTGGGCGACGGGGTCCGCATCGAGGGCCGCAGCACCGTTGGGATGCCGGAACGGGGCTATGCCGTCGGGCACGTCTACGCTGGCGAAGGCGCAGAGACCGCTCTGGCCGGGGGTGTCGTCGTCCGGGCGGGGGCGGTCCTGTACGCCGGTGTCCAGCTGGGCGAGGGCACGGCCATCGGGCATCAGACCGTGCTGCGCTCCTTTGTCACAGTGGCCGCCGAGGGCAACCTCGGCCACCAGCTCGTCGTCGAGCGCGAGACCCGGATCGGTGCCGGCGTACGTTGCTCCCCGCTGTCGCACCTCACGAGCTCCACCATCATCGCGGACGGGGCGTTTCTCGGCGCCGGCATCCGCACCATCAACGACCGGGAGCTGGACCGCCAGGGCGAGCACGTTCCGCCGCGCTTCGAGGAGGACGCCCGGGTCGGTTCCGGCTCCATCATCATGAGCGGCGTCGTCGTGGGGGCGCGTGCCCTCGTAGGGGCCGGTTCCGTCATCTTGCGCAGCGTCCCGGCCGACGCCGTGGTCGTCGGCGTGCCCGCCCGCCCGATCCGCACGGCAGAAGCAGGGTGAGCCGCGATGGGGACCTTGGACCTCATCAGCCGGTGGCTGGCGCCGCTCGCCGACGGCCTGGCGGAGCTGGACGCGGCTGACTGGCACAACCTCGCCACCTTCGCCACGGACCTTACGGCAGCGGCCCAGCAGCAGCGTCGGCGACAGGACGTCCCGCGCGCCCGGCGGCTCCTGGCCATCCGGGAGGCCATGGCGGGAACCGGGCACCTCGGGCGGGCGGTGCCGGATGGCGCTGGCGGCACGGGGCGGCCTGTCGTTCTGGCGGTGCTCCAGCAGTTCATCTGCGGCTACTACGACCTCGACCTGCGCGACACCTGCGGTCTGGGCCACGGCCGGCTCATCGCCCGCCACGGCAGCCCGCAGCTGCGGGAGCGGTGGCTGCCGCGTCTGCTTGCCGGGGAGCTGGCTGGCATCGCCGTGACCGAGGCTCACGGCGGAAGCCGGGTGCGCCACATCACGACGCAGGCGCAGGCGGACGGCCCGGGGCGGTGGAGGCTTGTGGGGACGAAAACCTGGATCAGCCGGCTCCGGGAGGCGGCGGTGTTCGTCGTCTTCTTCCGCTTTCCCGACGGACCCCTGGCGGCCGCCGCAGTCGACGCCGACCGGCCCGGCATTGAGCGTCAACAGCTGGAACCCGGCGGGCTGGCCGGGTGGTCCTGGGGCGTCGTGGAACTGCACGACACCCCGATCACCTCCGCCGACCTTCTGGGCCAGCAGGGCGCGGACGCCTGGGAAATGTTCGTCGAGCACTTCGCGTTCTACCGGCCCCTGGTGACGGCGACCGCGTTGGGCGCAGCGGCCGCCGCAGTCGACACCGTGGCGGCCGTGCTCGCCGCCCGCCGCGACGCCGTGGGGCTGCGCATCCGCGACAACGCCCTCATCACCCTGGGGCGCGGCTACGGCCAGATCAGCGCTGCCCTGCTCGCAGTCCTGACCGCGGTGCGTCTGGCCGACGCCGGTCACCCGGACGCGTCCGTCTGGAGTTGCGCGGCCAAGGCCCATGGCGTCGACACCGCACACACCCTTGTCACCACCACGGCGTTGCTCGTCGGCGCGTCGTCCTTCCGTGCCGATAGTCAGCTGGACAAGATCCGCCGTGACCTCACCGGGTTCCTGTTCGCCGACGGGGTCCACGACAGCCTGTACCGCGCCGTCGGCCAGGGCCTCCTCCAGTCACGCTGCCCCGCCGAACCCCGTCTCCCCGCCGCCGTCATCTAGAAGCCCGTTGATGCCTGAGACCGTCGTCCCGTCCGCCGCCTGGACCGTCGAAGACGTCCGGGAACGGATGCGCCGATTCGCCACCCACCGCGCGAACGGCGGCTACACCCCATTCTACGCCCTGCTCGCCGAGGACCTTGTGGACGACGAGTACGTGCTCAGCCTGGCGGCCCTCGCCACGCCCGGGCAGAGCCCGCCCGACCTGCTGTTCGCCGCGGTTCACTACCTGCTCGCCCGGACGCCGGACCACCCGCTCGCCGCGTACTACGCCACCCTCACCCCGTCGCCCACCCCGCCGGACGCCCGAGGGCGCGAGCTGTTCACGACGTTCGTCGAGGCCCACGAGGACGAGGTCGTGGAGCTGATACTGGAGCGCTTGGTGCAGGCCAATGAACCCCGACGGGCAACGTACCTCCTACCGGCGCTGGCGGCCGCCGGCATCCTGGCTAGCGGGCCGCTGGGCCTCGTCGAGGTCGGAGCGTCCGCCGGGCTCGCCCTGGTGCTGGACCGCTACGGCTACGACTACGGTCCGGGCAGCCGGTACGGCGACCCTGCGTCCCCGGTGCAGTTGCCGTGTGAACTGCGCGGGCCGGTGCCGCCAGCGCTCGCGGCCGGCGGTGTTCCGAACATCGGATGGCGTAGGGGGTGCGACCTCAACCCGCTCGACGTCCGTGACCCGGACGACCGTGCATGGCTGGCGGCCTGCGTCTGGGCCGACCACCCCAAGCGCGCCACACGGCTGACAGCGGCGCTGGACGTAGCCACGGCGCACGAACCGCCGGTAGTACGCCGCGGGGACGCTCTGGACATGCTGCCCGCGCTCGTGGCGGCCGTCCCGGCGCGCCTGACCGTCTGCGTCTTCCACACCGCGGTGGTGGCGCACTTCCCGGACGCGGCCCGGGAGGCCTTCACCGCCATGGTTCCCCGGCTGTCGCGGGAGCGGCCGGTGATGTGGGTGCGCGCGGAACCCGACGCCGCGCCGGGGGAACCCCGGCTATGCCTCACCGTCTGCCGTGACGGCGTCGTCCAAGAGCACCTGCCTCTCGGGCACTACCACCCGCACGGCGCATGGTTGGAGTGGACTGCCAGCGGCAAGGATCATGTCAGCGGGGCGCCGTCCTCGAGGTAAACCGTTTCCCCCGCGGCCCGGGCTGCCAGACACGCCGTGACGCGTCGCGCCAGCAGCGGCGCCATGAACTCCGGCAGCTGCTCCACCGGGACGAACAACCATGCGGCCAGCTCGTCGGCCGGTAGACGGATGCCGTCCGCTTCGTTCGGGGCGAGCTGGCCGCCGTCGTACACGACAATCAAGCCTTCGGTGCGCTGCGGCCCCGGCGGCACCCAGTCCACCGCCAACAGCTGCCCAGGGATGCGGTCCAGGCCCAGCTCCTCCGTGAGCTCCCGCCGAGCGGCGGCGTGCGGGGCCTCGTCGGCCTCGACCACACCACCAGGAAGGTCCCACCCGGGCCGATACGTGGGGCGCAGCAGGACGAGGATGGTCGCGGCCGCTATCCGCTTGCGGGGCAGGCTGTGCTGCCAGTCCAGGACGGGCGAGGTGGTGATCGTCTCCACGGTCGTCACCGTAGCTGCTGGGCCGGGAACCGCGGCCCACCCGCGGCGCGGGTTCATGGGCCGGCGGTTCCCGGCCGCCGGTCGAGGCCGCCGCCGGTGCGATGCGTGTCGATCGGGGGGGTCGACGCGCGGCACCGGCGGCGGCTGCTCGGGGTGACGTCCCGGCGGGTGTCGCCAGAACGCCATCGCCGGGGTCGAATGGGTGACGTCGCCAACCGACCCGAACCGACCTGTTGCTTTGTATCAAACACCCCGCGGAGGTATCCCACCAGGGTCGGTCTCGTCGGCGTTCACCGGGCCCCGGCCGCCCTGGCTCCGGTCGTACCCGCGGCCCGTCCGGCGCCGGGAGCGATTCCGGCATCAGCGATTCCGGCATCGTCGAAGGCAGCCTGCAGGCCGGCGGCGAGCTCGCGGTGGCGGGCGAGCATCGCCGACAAGTCGGGATGCACCGGATGGCCGTCCAGGACGACCGCGCGGCCCGCGACCACCGTGTGGCGGGCGGCGACCGGGCCGCAGCGCAGCCACGCCTCGACGGGATCGGACAGCGCCCCGGCGAAGCCGACGCCGTCGAGGGGCCATGCCACCAGATCGCCCACCGCTCCGACGGACAGCTCGCCGATCTCCCCGGCCCGGCCGAGGCAGCCGGCCCCGCCCCGGGTGGCGATCTCCAGCGTGTCCCGGGCCGACATCGCCGCGGCGCCGTGCCGCAGCCGGCCGAGCAGCATCGCCGTGCGGGCCTCCAGCCACAGCGACGCCGAGTCCGCCGATGACGAGCCGTCACAGCCCAGTCCCACCGGTACCCCCGCCGCACGCAGCTCCGCGACCGGGGCGAGCCCACCGCCGAGGATCATGTTGCTGCTCGGGCAGTGCGCGACCCCGGTGCCCCAGGCGCCCAGCCGGGCCACCTCAGCGGGGTTCGGGCGGATGCAGTGCGCCACCCAGGCCCGGTCGCCGCCCCAGCCGACCTCGGCGAACTGGTCGATGGGACGCCGGCCGAACCGCGCGAGGCAGTACTCGTCCTTCTCGGGGTCCTCGGCGAGATGCGTGTGCAGCCGCACGTCGAGCGACTCGGCGAGCTCCGCCGTGGCCCGCATCAGCTCCGGGCTGACCGAGAACGGTGAGCAGGGCGCCAGGGCGATCCGCACCATGGCGCCCGGCGAGGGGTCGTGATGACGGGCCACCAGCCGGGCCGACTCGGCGAGGATCTCGTCGTCGTCCTGCACCACCGAGTCGGGCGGCAGCCCGCCGTCCTTCACCGACAGCGACATCGATCCGCGAGTGGGATGGAAGCGCAGGCCCAGTGCCGTCGCCGCGGCGATCTCGGCGGAGACGAGGTCCCCGCCGCCGCGCGGATGCACGTACAGGTGGTCCGTGGTCGTCGTGCAACCGCCGAGGGCGAGCTCGGTGAGCCCGACGTAGGCGGAGACGTGCACGGCCTCCTCGTCCAGCCGGGACCACAGCGGGTACAGGGTCGACAGCCAGGTGAACAGCGTGCCGTTCAGGGCCGGAGCGAACGCGCGGGTGAGGTTCTGGTACATGTGGTGATGCGTGTTCACCAGGCCGGGAGTGATCAGGCAGCCATCCGCCCGCAGCGTGCGCACGGCGGGAGGCGGTGGCTCGTCGGGACCGCCGAGGGCGCTGACCAGGCCGTTCGTCACCGCGACCCACCCGCCGCGGATCTCCCGGCGGTCGGCGTCCACGGTCGCGACCAGTTCGGCGCCGACGACGACCAGGTCGGTGGGAACGGGGACGGCGACGGGACGGGAGACGGCGGGCGTGGGCATGGCGGGCGTCAGCGTGGGGGCCTTCTGCGGGTCGGCCATGGCCGCTGATTCTGCGGCCGGCACGTTACGGTCGGGTGAAGCGCCCGTGCCCGGGAGGTCGTGGCGTGCCAGATGACGTGAGCAGGTGTGCGGGGTCGGCGGGGCCGGCTGGCGGGTCGGCCGGCGTGACCCAGGAACGTAGCGCGCAGGCCCCGTCTTTCAGGGCGGGGCTAGCGCATCAACGACAGCGTGACAGGCAAGCCTGCTATGGGGTCGAAGATGGTGAAGCGGGCGTACCGCTACCGTTTCTACCCGACCCCGGAGCAGGCCGCCC
>NZ_CDWTNB010000047.1:0-14518 GCF_977947065.1 Frankia sp. CgJB1 | reverse complement strand
CTGGGAGAAGCGCGCCGGCTACCCCTCGTTCAAGAAGAAGGGCAAGACCGCCGATTCAGCGGCCTACTCCCGGAACTGCTTCACGTTCCGGGACGGGCAGATCAAGCTAGCGAAGCAGGACCGGCCGTTGGACATCATCTGGTCGCGCCCGCTGCCCGAGGGGGCGGAGCCGTCGCAGGTGACGGTGTCACGGAACTCACGCGGCCAATACTACATCTCAATCCTGGTCGAGGAGACCATCGCCATCCTGTCCCCGCGTGCGGGTCAGGTCGGTGTCGACGCGGGTATCACCTCGCTGCTCACTCTGTCGACCGGGCAGAAGGTCACCAACCCGCGGCACGAGAAGCGGGACCGTGCCCGGCTGGCCCGCGCGCAGCGGGAGCTGTCCCGCAAACAGAAGGGGTCGGCGAACCGGGCGAAGGCCCGGCTGCGGGTGGCGCGGATCCACGGCCGGATCCGCGACCGGCGCCGGGATCATCTCCACAAGCTGTCCACGAGGATCATCCGCGAGAACCAAACGGTGGTCATCGAGGACCTGGCGGTCCGCAACATGGTCCGCAATCATTCGCTTGCACGGGCAATCTCCGACGCTTCGTGGTCGGAGCTGCGGCGGATGCTGGAGTACAAGGCCGGCTGGTACGGCCGGACCGTCATCGCGATCGACAGGTTCTATCCGTCGTTCAAGACGTGCTCGGTGTGCGGGTCGATCGCAAACACGATGCCGCTCGACGTCCGGACATGGGCCTGCCGTGGCTGTGGCGCCGTCCACGACCGGGACGTGAACGCGGCAATCAACATTCTGGCCGCGGGGCTCGCGGTGTCCGCCTGTGGAGACGGAGTGAGACCGCCTCGCTCCTGACGCGAGGAGGCATCCGTTGGTGAAGCAGGAACCCGCACCGCGAGGTGTGGGAATCCCCGGCCTTCAGGCCGGGGAGGATGTCAAGGTCGTGACCGCCCCACCAGTCATCATGATCGACGATTCGGGTGATCCCCGGGTCGACGACTACATCTCGTTGACCGACGTCGCGCTGCGCCGTCGGCGGGAGCCGGCCGACGGACTGTTCATCGCCGAGGGCGAACAGGTGATCATCCGGGCGCTGCGGGCCGGCTACCGGCCGCGTTCGGTCCTGGTCTCGCCCGCGCGCCTGACGGCTGTGCCCGCGGACCTCGGCGCCGACGTTCCGGTGTACGTCGCGGGACCCGACGTGCTCGCGGCGATCATCGGCTTCGAGGTGCATCGCGGGGCGCTTGCGGCGATGGGCCGCCGGCCGCCCCGCGCCGCGGCCGACCTCCTGGTCGACGCCCGGCGGGTACTGGTGTGTGAGGACATCGTGAGCCACACCAACCTGGGGGCGATCTTCCGTTCGGCCGCGGGACTCGGGATGGACACGGTGCTCCTGAGCCCGCGCTGCGCCGATCCGCTCTACCGGCGTTCTGTGCGGGTTTCGATGGAGGAGGTGTTCGCCGTCCCCTATGCCCGGCTCGAACCCTAGCCGGAGGCCCTCGGTCTGCTGCAGGATGCCGGGTTCACGCTGCTGGCGCTGACTCCGGCGGCGGACGCCGAGGATCTTGATTCCTTCGCGGCCGGACTCACCGCCTGCGCCGCGCCTGCGCCTGCACCTGCACCGGTGACAGAGGCGGCCCGGGTCGCGTTGCTGCTGGGCACGGAGGGCGCCGGGCTGTCGGCGGCGGCGCAGTCGGCGGCGACAGCCCGGGTCCGGATTCCGATGGCGCACGGGGTCGACTCGCTGAACGTCGCGGCGACCGCCGCCATCGCCTGCTACCTGCTGGGCCGCCGTTGAGCCGCCGGGTTCAAGAGGCGAGCCAGCGGCAGCCGGGCAACGGCAGGTTCCGCAGCACCCAGAAGGCGACGATCAGTATCGGAACGGCGGGAAGCAGGCGGGCCGGTACCTGGGGCAACGGGCGGCGCCAGCCGGCCGCCCGCGCCACCGCCACGATCCAGCCGAGCACCAGCATCGGGGCGGCGATGACGAAGAAGACATTGTAGTCGGCCGCGGCCGCGAGGTGTCCGTGCAGGAGCTGGTGCAGGCCGCGGAGGGCGCCGCAACCCGGGCAGTCCAGGGACGTGGCCCACCGGAACGGGCACGTGGGGTAGTGGCCCGGCTGGGCGGGGTCGACGAGGTACACCCGGCCGCAGACGCCGACGGCGGCTACACCGAGCACGGCAAAACCCGCCAACCGGGCCCGCGGTGACCAGACCCGGCCCGGGCCGGTCGGTTCCGACGCCGTGTGTGCCGGGTGGTCTGGGTGCGGTGCCGCGACCTCCACCGGAGAAGCGTAACCGGGGCGCGGACGGCGGACCGTGGGACAGCGGACCGGGGGTGGCGGACCGTGAGACAGTGGATAGGGCCCGATCGGAGGGACAGATGACGGCACGAAACGGCGATCGTGAGCCGGGCCCGGACGCCCCCGGCTACGCGGGGCTCGCGACCTTCTGCGGACTGCCCTGGCTGCCCGGGACGGAGGCGCTGGCAGCCCGCCGACCCGACGTCGCCGTCGTCGGTGCTCCGTTCGACATCTCGACGACCCACCGTCCCGGCGCCCGGTTCGGCCCCCGGGCGATGCGGGCCAATGCCTACAACCCCGGCACCTACCATCTCGACCTCGGTATCGAGATCTTCGACTGGCTCGACGCCGTCGACGCCGGCGACGCGCACTGTCCGCACGGGCTCACCGAGGCGTCTCATCGCAACATCCGGGCCAAGGTCGCGCAGATCGCCGGGCTCGGCACGATCCCGCTCGTCATCGGTGGTGACCACTCGATCACCTGGCCGGCCGCAACCGGCGTGGCCGACGCCGTGGGCTGGGGTGAACTCGGTCTGCTGCACTTCGACGCGCATGCCGACACCGCGGACGTCATCGACGGCAACCTCGCCTCGCACGGCACTCCGATGCGACGGCTCATCGAGTCCGGTGCCGTGCGTGGACGCAACTTCGTCCAGGTGGGGATACGCGGCTACTGGCCGCCGCCGGACGTGTTCGCCTGGATGCGCGAGCAGGAGATGACCTGGCATCTCATGCACGAGATCTGGCAGCGGGGCAGCCGTGACGTCGTCGTGGACGCGATCGCGCAGGCCACGGACGGGTGCCGGGCACTGTACCTGTCGGTCGACATCGACGTCCTGGACCCGGGGTTCGCGCCGGGCACCGGCACCCCGGAACCCGGGGGGATGACCCCGGCCGACCTGCTGCGGGCGGTCCGTCAGATCGCGCTCGACACGCCGCTCGTGGCTGCCGACATCGTCGAAGTCTCCCCGCCGTACGACCACGCGGAAACGACGGTCAACAGCGCCCATCGCGTCGCCATGGAGGTCTTCGCGGGACTTGCCTACCGCAGGCGGGAAGCCGCCGGTGGCGTTCCGGACCTGCCCGGGTCGGCCCCGGCCTGAGCCGGCCCTCCGTGGCAACCGTCTGTCGCAACCGACGGTCCAACCGGGAGCCGGTTGGACCGTCGACCGAACCATCGGCGTTTCGTATTCTCACGAGTACTTCGTATTCTCGCGAGCACGCAGAGCGCCCTCATTCCAGGTGCAGGGCGCCCTCCTCAGCCGTGCGCGCACCCACGTCCGGCGTGACGATGCTGGGAACGGCGAAGTTCGCGTCGTAATCCTCCGCGAGGGTCGTCGTCCCCTCGCCGTATGCGTCGGCGTCGAGAACAGCCCCGGACTCCCGCCGCTCGGCTTCCAGGTAGGGGTCGGCGTCCGGCGTTTCCGCGGCGAGTTGCCGATCGAAAGACGACCCCGCACGCTCCTCACGTGGTGTGCTCGGATAGCGGACGCCGGCACTCGGTCTGTCGGGTGCATCCCAACTGTCGTCCAATGGATCTCGGCCGGCATCCGTCGAGCCGAGATCGTCGCTGTCAAGCATCTCCGCGGGTTCCAGGGGAGCATCCTCGCGGTACCACGACCGTTCGGAGTCGGCTGCGATGGAACCCGGGTCGAACTGCTCGGGACCCGAGGCTGACTGCGTCATAGCTGCCTCCCCGACCGGCCCACGGGCGCGGCGCGGCCTGCTTGGGACATCCCGCAACATTCCGCCCGGCAAAGCGAGTCCGGCCACTGTTGATATCGGTGCGTCCCAGGCCGCTCCCGGCACGCCTCGCCGCATGACCTTCCCGGCGACGGCCGGGCTAAGCCCGCCGCGTGGCCCTTGCTCGCCGTGGCCCCATGCTTCGACCACCGTTTGGTTCTCGCGGATGATCCTCGCGGACAGCGTGTGCAGATGATCCCGGATCCGGTCGCGGATCCGGTCGCGGATCCGCGCCACCTTCGCCCGGGCCTTCTCCCGGTTCACCGACCCCTGCCGCGTGCGGGACAGCTCCCGCTGCGCCTGGGTGAGGCGCTGCCGGTCGCGGCGTGAACGACGTGGATCGGGCGACCGGGCGGGGTGTGTGCCGCCGCGGACCGGGTGCCCGCCGAGAGTGGCATTGCGAGTGCCATCGGCAGCGGGACGGAAACGATTACCGCGTGGGGTGACCCCGCTTGTCGGCGAATAGGAGATGGCGTATACCGTCCCGCTTTGTGGCTACTGTTGCTGACCGGATACTCGACCAGCTTGCCAAGGTTCCCGCGGGTTTGGACGACGGCAGGTTGGCGGCGGCGATCGGGGCGAGCCGGGGCACGGTGAACCAGGTCTGCCGGAAGCTCGCGCAGGCGGGGCGGCTGGACCGAGGTCAGGGTCCCGACGGCCTGATTCTCAACCGTCTGGCGCTCGCGGCGACCTCGCCGCCCGAGGAACCGGAATCCGCTCCTGCCGCGGAATCCGCCGGCGTCGCCCCCTCGGCGCTCGCCGAGGGGGTCACTTCTCCCGCCGTGGCCGAGCCTGTTCCCGATGCGTCCGCGTCGGCCGAGTCCTCGTCGGCCCAGCCTGTTCCCGACGTCTCCGCGTCGGTTGAACGTGCTCCTGTGGGGTCTGAGCCTGCCGTTGCCGCCGCCGAGGCGGTCACGGCCACAGGCACCGATGAGCAGGCGGTCGATGGCGAGCCGGTGGACCTGCTCGTGGAGCCAGCCGCCGAGCTGGTGGTCGAGGTCGTCGAGCCCGACCCGGTCGCCGAGGCGGGTGCGGCGGCGGTCGAGGCGGCGGTCGAGGCGGGTGCGGCGTCGGCCGTGCCGGCCCCGGAGCGCGCCGAGGATCCGGTCACAGCGATCGGCCAGGCCTTGGCCGCTCTGGACGAGGCGATGTCCGTGTTGGGCAGCACGATCGTCCCGGCCTCGCTCGATGCGGCAGGTGGTGCATCGCATGCCTCGCCGTCGCCAGGCGGTACGGTAACCGAGCTTTCCGGGGAGCGGCGGGCTCCCACGGAGCGCGCCGACGGCGTCGCGGGTGGCAGCCGGCCGGTAGCCGGCGCGCCCCTGCCCGCGGGGACGGCCGCGAGCAGGGAGACCCACGAGCCGGCGAGCAGGGGTACCGCACGCCGGGAAGGCGGGGAAGACAGGGCCGAGGGGAGCACCCCGACTTCGGGGAAGGCGCCGGCCGATCGCGTGAGCACCGCACCGGTGCGTCGGAGCTGGTGGCGCCGAATGTTTGTCCGTAACGCCCATTGATGTAACTAACGGTACATAGTCGGCAATGGGACCGGCTGTCGTCAGGTTGACGCGTCGACGATGTTGATCGGCAATAACGTTTCGAGCGTCACCGATCTACCAGGGGAGAGCATGTCCATGCGAGCGAGATCGCTCATCGCCGCCATTGTGCTGTCGTCGCTGGCGCTCGTCGCCTGCGGCAGCCGGGCCAGTAACAACGGAACGACCTCGGCCGGCAACAAACCGGCCGGGGCGTCGAACAACACAGCCTCGGATATCGGTGTCACGCCGACCGAGATCAAGATCGGTACAATCGCCGGCCTGAGCAGCGGTTTCGGGCCGGACACGTTCTCCGCCTCACTGTACGGGGCGCGGGCCTATTTCAAGGCGCTCAACGCCGCGGGCGGAGTCAACGGGCGCACCGTGAACCTCGTCGAGTGTGACGACAAGGGCACCGGTGACGGAAACACGAACTGCGCGCACAAGCTCGTCGACGACGAGAAGGTCTTCGCGCTCGCCGGGGTGACGGCGTTCGACTACACGGGTGCGCAGTACATCAACTCCAAGGGTGTGCCGGATATCGGCGGCCAGCCCGTGTCCGCAGCCCACGATCAGTATCCGCACCTGTACTCGATCTACGGCAGCTATTATCCGCGCACCGGCAGCCGTCCCGGCTACAACGGCACGCTCTACGCGGGGACCGAGACCTACCGCTGGTTCAAGCAGAACCTGAAGACCAACGTCGCCGGGGTTGTGTACTACAACGTCGCCCCGTCGGAGCGGTACGCCAAGTCGATCGCGGACGGCCTGCGCAAGGAGAGCTACACGGTCATCGAGGAGCAGATCAATCTCGGCGCCCCGAGTTGGGATGCGACGGTCCTCGACCTCAAGCGGCGCGGCGTCCAGATCGTCTTCGACGCGATGGACGACGGCGGTAATGCTCAGCTGTGCAACGCCATTGAGTCCCAGAAAATGCCGATCACGGCGAAGGTGACCCCGCCGCAGGGCTGGGCCAACAACGTCCGCCAGGTCTATAATGCCTCCCCGAATTGCCGGAACACGATCTACTCTACTGGCGGCACCGCCAACTATGCGGACACCCAGAT
The DNA here is from genome assembly GCF_977947065.1 of Frankia sp. CgJB1. Classification (NCBI taxonomy): domain Bacteria; kingdom Bacillati; phylum Actinomycetota; class Actinomycetes; order Frankiales; family Frankiaceae; genus Frankia; species Frankia sp. CgJB1. The sequence continues at coordinate 7,869 of NZ_CDWTNB010000047.1, read as the reverse complement.
TCCCGCGGTCGCCACGTTCCAGAAGGATCTGCAGGCGGCCGCGCCCGATCGGGTAGCCAAGACGAACCTGTGGATGCTCGAGGGTTACGCCTCGGCCCAGTGGCTAACCGACGCGATCCGGTCCTGCGGCGCCGACGTCACCCGCGCCTGCGTCGAGGCGTACATGAACAGCGGCAAGGACTACGACGGTCACGGCCTGCTCATCCCGACTGGCCGGAACTTCAAGAAGTTGCCTGAACCGCCGTCGCAGGAGCAGAACTGCCTCAACGTCGCCCGTTGGCAGGACTCGGCGAACGGAAACCAGGGCGGCTGGGTGACCCAGGTCAAGGACATGAACACCAACTGCTTCACTGTCCCGGATCTGCCCTACCAGGCCGGCTGATCTCTCACGGGACCGCCCGAGTGATCTCGGGCCCCGGTCGGGGCACCCTCCACGGCGCCACGGAGGGAACCTCGACCGGGGCCTTTCAGCGGGGCCTTTCGCGGCCCTACGCCCGGAATTCCCCCGGTGCGCCCGCGAAGGACCGCTCGCCCCGGTGCAGGACGTAGACCAGGTCCGCCATCGCCAGGGCCTGCTCGGTGTACTGGTCGGCGAGCACGACGGTGGTGCCCGACGCGGCGACCGTCGCAAGCCAGCCGAACAGGTCCGCGGCGACCTTCGGGGATAGTCCGAGCGACAGCTCGTCGACCATCAGGACCGAGGGGCGGGCCAGCAGGGCGCGGGCGAGCGCCAGCATTCGCCGCTCACCGCCGGACATCGATCCGGCCCGCTGCGTCAGCCGCTCCCGCAGCCGGGGGAACGACTCCAGCGCGGGGGTGATGTCGGGGTGCCCGCTGGCTTCCGCGATGATCTGCAGATTGTCCCGGACCGACAGGGTGGCGAAGACGGCCCGTTCGTCCGGCACGAGCATCAGTCCCCGGCGGGCCCGGTCGACGGTGGACATCTTGGTGATGTCCTCGCCGCGCCAGGTCAGACTGCCCGAACGCAGTGGGATCAGCCCGGCCAGCATCCGCAGGGTGGTGCTCTTGCCCGCGCCGTTGACCCCGAGCAGGGCGGTGACCTTGCCGGCGGGGATGGCGAGGTCCAGACAGTGCAGGACCTCCACGGTCCCGTAGCCGGCCCGCGCCCCGGTCAGTTCGAGTTCGGCTGTCGCCGTGGTCACGGTGCCTCCTGCGGCTGCTTCAGGACCGTTTCATCGTGGCGATGGGCAGCCTGGGCCAGGTACACCGACCGCACGGTTGGGTCGTCGCGGACGTGCCCGGGATCGCCGGACGCGACGACCCAACCGCCGACCATGGCGTACACCTGGTCGGCGACGGAGAAGACCAGGTCGACGTCGTGGTCGACGATCAGGATGCCGACCCCGTCGTCGGCGGTCTGGCGCAGCAGCTGCGAGAACCTGGCAGTCTCGTCGTTGTCCAGGCCGCTGGCGGGCTCGTCGAGCAGCAGGATGTCCGGTTGGGCGCACAGTGCTCGCGCGAACTCGACCAGCCGCAGGGCACCGGTGGGCAGCGTGCCGGCGATGGTGTCCCGCAGGTCGGACAGGCCGAGAGAGCCGAGGGTCTCCTCGACGAGGCGGCTGACGTGGCCTCGGCCCTTGGACGCCACGCCCAGCAGGCCGCCGGCATAGTCCCGGTGCCGGTTCTCCGCGCCGACAAGCAGGTTGTCCGAGACCGTGAGGGTGGGGAAGAGCGAGGGAACCTGGAAGGTCTGCACCAGACCACGCCGGGACCGGATGTCTGGCCGCATTTTCGTGATGTCGCTCTTGTCGAGCAGGACCTTGCCCTCGTCGGGCTGCTCGACCCCGGTCAGCAGGCTGAACAGCGTCGACTTCCCGGCACCGTTCGGGCCGATAAGACCGGTGATCACGCCCTGGGGGGCGACGAGGTCGACGTGGTCGACCGCGGTCAGACCGCTGTAGCGGCGGACCAGGCCAACGGCCTGTAGCACGTGCCGACTCATACCCGGCCTCCGTCCCGCAGGGAGGTCGCCGCCGCGGGTCCCGAACCCCCCTGCTCGTGGCCCACGTGACCCGGTGAGGTGGGGTAGACGTCGGCGGGCAGGCCACCGCCCTCGCCGCGGGGCGCGGGGGTCACCAGCGGTGCGTCGCCCGACCGGGCCGCATACTCCTGCACCAGGGTCAGCAGGCTGGCCCCGAATGGGGTCGGCTGCGGCGAGCCCGGTGGCAGCACGGGCGAGGAGCGGCCCGGGGGCCAGCTCGCGGATGGCCTGGGCCGGGCGGCCCCCAGGGGCGCGCCGATCCCGGAGATCCCGGTGATGCCAGTGGTCGCCGGCAGGTATCCGACGGCGGAGATGCGCACCGGCACCGGGCGCGGTGCCCGATGGTTGGGATCGACGAAGCCGTCCGCGAGGTGGAGGGCGAGCAGCCGCAACAGACCCCGGACGGCCGAGGCCAAGCCGCCGGGCATCCAGCCGAGGGCGAGGGCGAGGATGCCGATGGCGAGGATCGAGGACCCGGCCGGCGCCAGCACGTCGATCGTGACGATGAACGCCGCGGCGATGATCGCGCCGGCCGCGCTGTCGGCGCCGAAGACGACCACGGCGGTGAACCACAGCAAGCTCTGCAACGGTGCGAAGTCGTCGGCGGAGAACGAGTAGCTGCTGTGCACCAGCAGCGCACCACCCAGCCCGGCGACGACGGAGGAGACGGTGAAGGCCAGCAGCTTGAGGTTGCGGACGTCGACCCCCACCGCCGCCGCACCCTCCGCATGGTCACGTACGGCGAGCAGCGCCCGACCGAGCCGACCGCGATGCAGATTACCCACGAAGAACAGGCCGAGGCCCAGGCAGGCCAGTTCAAGGACGTAGAACGCCTCGTCGGGCAGCTCCCAGCCGAAGAACGTCAGCGGGTCGAGGTAGAGGCCGGTCGCGAAGGTCGGCTGCTCGAAGACGAAACGGCTGACCACGGCGCCGACCGCGAAGGTGGTCAGCGCCAGGGTGAGGCCGCGGCGGCGGATCGCCGGGTAGCCGGTGATCAGACCGATCGGGGCGACGAGCAGGGCACCGATGAACATCGACGCGACGCCCGGCAGCTTCGGCAGTCCGAACAGGTCACCGTTGGCGAGCTTGCGTGACAGCAGCGCCCCGAGGCCCGCGTATCCGGCCGAGCCCAGGGAGAGCTGGCCGCTGTAGCCGGTGACGATGACCATCGACAGGAAGATGAGAGCGAGCGCCGGCACCATGAACGCCGAACGCAGATCGGACGGGGCGAAGGTGAGCGGTGCGAGCAGCAGCGCGGCACCGCCGAGCTTGCCCAGAAAGTCACGGCGGGCCTTGGTCTGGCTGGCCGGGCCCGCCGGCGGTGCGCCGCGGCTGGAGAAGCTGGCGGTGGTCCCGGAGTCGCCGGTGCCGAGCTCGCGCAGCTTCGGCACCGCGAGCAGCAGGACCAGCAGGGCGACGATGAACAGGTTCGACTGCAGGACGGTGAGGATCTGGCCCGCATCACCGTCGAGGGTGAACTGCTTGAGTTCGCTCTGCAGGACGGCAATGCCCAGGGCAGTGAGGACGGCCACCGGCATGCTCGACAGCCGGGCCGCCACCACCACCGCGAAGGTCTCCAGCACCAGCAGGGTCAGCCCGTACGGGGTGAGTTGGAAGCGGGGGGCGAGCAGGATGCCGGTAAGGCCGGCGAGCGTAGTCCCCGCCGCCCAGCCGGCCGCGGCGACCCGGTCCGCGCGAACACCGGACAGCTCGGCGAGCTGCCGGTCGTCGACAACCGCACGGATCTGGCGGCCGAACACCGTGCGGGTGGCGATGACGCCGATGACCGCGCAGAATACCACGACCATCGCGAGCTCGGCCAGCGCGTCGACACCGATCCGGGTGTCACCGAACAGCTGCACCGACGAGTTCGGGAAGATGCTCGGTGCGTCGCTACGCGAGCCCAGACCCCAGATGCCCGCCGTCATCCCGAGGGTGAGGACCAGCACGCCGAGGCTGGCAACCAGGGATTCGGCTGCCGATGCGCGGCGACGGGCCAGCGGCCGGAAGACCAGCCGCTCCAGCAGCAGGCCGATCCCGGGAGAGAGCACGGCGAGCGCGATGACGGCGGCCAGCCAGATCGACAGCCCCCACTCGACCACCATCTCGCGGAAGACGTACGCCACCAGCGTGGCGATGCCGCCCTGGGCCAGGTTGAGGACCCCGTTGGTACGGTAAGTGACCAGCAGGCCGATACCGGACAGGGCTGCGATCGCCCCGAGGGAGATCCCCGCCAGTCCCAGGTCGATGCTGGTCACCGGGCACTCCTTGGGAACCTGCCGCCGCCGGCCGTCCGGTCGCCGCCGTCCGCCGGGTCACATGTGATCACGGAACTGCTCGCCTTCCGCGCCGTGGCATCGTGGGAAACGCAGGCTCTGTCAGGCGCGCTGGCCGGGTGTGGTGGCGTTCGTGGCGGGTGCCTGGCCGCCCCCGGGGTCCGTCGCGGCGAAGCGCGAGTTCTGCTGGTGCGTGGCTGTTGTCTGCTGGTACGAGCCTGTCTGCTGGTACGAGCCCTGGGGGCGGGTGACCGGCTGACCGGCCTCGGGTGCGGCACCCGCGACCGCTGCCGCGATGATCAGTGAGTGTAGGTCGTCGACCTGGCCGGCGGTGTGGGCCTGGGCGGCCTGAGCGGCGTCGAAGCGGTCGGCTACCAGCAGCGCACTTCCTACCAGGATGAGTGCCAGCCCCCCGAAACCGCCGGAGACCACGTAAGGTAGTTGGAAAGCGACGTCCGTCTCCTTGGAGACGCCCAGGTAGCAGCCGAGCAGAAGTACGCCGCCGGCGGCCATCACCACCCATCCGCGCAGCGCGCGGACCACGTCGACTACCAGGCGCGATGTGGGCCGCGGGTTATCGGTCCCAGCGGTCTGCTCGTCCACTTTCGTCCCCCCCAAGGAGCATGTCGTCGGTCGTGCGGGCGGCGCCCGCGCGTGGAGCCCGCCCCCGAGATGATCCGGGTCACGACAGACGTCAGATTAGTGTGCGGAGATGAACAGGTGCTCCGTCGGGTGGCCTGCGGCTGTTCCCGGCGAGCTCCGGCGGCACGGGAAGCTCGGTCGCATTAGGTATACGAGGATAGGCCGGCCGATGGAAGGCCTTACGAAGTATGCCTGCCTGCAACCAGCCTGCTACTTTATGTTGGCTGGCGGATGGCCCTCGGGCCAGGAGAAAGAGCCGGGAGGGATGCCCGCCGGAGCCTGCCGCACCGCGGGCCACCGCGGGGCCGGTGTGGGCCCCGCGGGGTCTCAGGTGATGCTCGGAGCGATCCGCTGGCGTGGCGGCAGGGCGGCGGCCCCGGCCGGTGTCGGCCCCCGGCCCCAGCGCCACACGTCGGCGACGATGCGGTCGATGCTCGACGCCGGAGAACTCCAGCCGAGATCGGCGCGGATCCGGGTGCTGTCACCGATCAGCGTCTTCGGTTCGGAGACCGGCGGACAGTGGACGCGGCGGACCGGGCGCCCAGCGACTCGGCCGACCGCGGCGAGCACGTCAGTGACACTCACCCCGACGCCGCTGCCCACGTTGAACACCGCGCAGTGCCCGGGGCGCGCGGCGACCAGCGCCGTCAGGTAGGCCGTTGCCATGTCCACGACGTGGACGTACTCCCGCAGCGCGAGGCCGTCCCCATTGACCCGGAACACATCCCGGCACCCGCTCGCCACGGCGATCGCCGCCGGGATGATCCGGCTGCCGTCGCGGTTGATGTGTCCCGCGACGGCACCCGCGACGTTGAAGGAACGTAGAATCACCGCGCCGAGCAGCCCGGTGCCGGCCTGGTGGGACAGCAGCCGCTCGGCGGCGAACTTGGAGGTTCCGTAGGGGTTCACCGGGTCGGGTGGGCAGGTCTCCGGGATCCGCGCGAGGTCGACGTTGCCGTAGACCGCGCAGGTGGATCCGAAGACGAACGCGGGTGCGACTCCGGTGTGCTCAGCGCCCTCCTCCAGGGCAGCCAGCAGGTTGATGGTGCCGGTCAGGTTCGTCTGGAAGTAGCGCACGGGACCCAGCCGCGACTCCCGCACCCGGGTCAGGGCCGCGAGATGGCATACTCCCTCGAATCCTCGGCTGACCCCCGCCGCGGCCAGCTGGCGGGGATCGAGCAGGTCCGCGGCCACCACCTCGATATCGGGGGCGAACCGCGGCGTGGTCATCGGCTCGCGGACCATCGCCGTAACTTGGTGCCCGGCGGTGGCGAGCATGTCCGGGATCAGGATGCGGCCCGCACGCGCATCCCGAGGAGGATCTCCCGGTGGCGCCAGGCGAGTTCCAGGCAGGCGGCGGCCGACGGGGCGATGGGCTCGGTGTCGACGAGACGGCGCAGTGCCGAGTGGGTGAACGGGATGCCCTCGGTCACCGACCGGTTCGGACCCGCGGTGACGACCGATCCCTCGGCATTGGTCTGGACCATGCTGCCGAACAGCCGGTCGAAGGCGTCGGCGTCCACCACGACGACGGTGAGGATCTCGCCGAACAGGGTGAGCGCGTCCAGCCCGATCCCGAAGTACGACACCCGCATGGCGCCGGACCGACGCGCCTGCTCGAACGAACGGAACGGCTCGTCGGTGTCATAGTCGATCGGGCTGGACGAGCTGCCGTCGTGCTCCGGGTTGCCCAGCAGCTCCTCGCTCAGCTCACGCATGATGTTGCGCCACAGGTCGAAGTCGGCCTCATGGTGGAACGGGGTGATGCCCGACGGCTGGAAGACCCCGGCCGGGATGACGTGGTACACCCCGCCCGCGGTCACGACCGAGCCCGCGCTGCGCCGGTGCAGGAAGAAGCTCGCCTGACCGCCGCGATCGTGGCGGATCGTGAGCGTGTTGATGGACGGCAGGGCCGCCCGCCGGGTGAAGTCGAACGGATCTCCGATGCGCGCCCGGAAGGGCAGCGCGGGCCAGGACAGTCCGCTGCCGGCCATCGCGGCCGCCGTCTCTTGTGCGACGGTCTCGCAGATGTCAACGGCGTCGAAGTACGTCGTGTGGGCGAAGCTCAGCGACGGATGGTTGTCCGTCGACGGTCCCGCGGTCCCGTCACCGCCGATATCGAGCAGGCGGAAGCTGAGCCGGTTCTCGAACAGAGTCGGCCGGTCGAGATCCCGCATCGCCCGCGTGTAGCGCTGGTAGCGGTTCTGCTGACCGCCTCCACCAAGCAGGGGCCGGCTACCGGCCGTCTCGGGTTCGTCCCCCCTGATCGTGGGGGCCTCGGCGCTATCGTGCCACTCAAGGGTGACATCGTCGATGTCCACCGGGGTGTCCCACACCCAGCCGGGCCGGGCCAGTAGCCCGCTGCCGAGCCGGTCGGTTTCCGGGTAGAGCCGCACCGCCGCGCGGGCGAGGCTGATCCGATGGTGGTTGAGATGATCGCGGGTGAGCCGCCACACGCGTTGGCTCGCGGCGGCCTGCTCGGCCGCCGGACTGCGCGGCGCAGTCTCCCGGCAACGGTCCGTCATCGATCTCGGAGCCAGGCCGACGTCCTCGGGGGACAGCGCCAGATTGCGGGCGATGTGACGGAGCGTCGAGATGTCGTGGATAGCCCGCCGGCCGCTCTCCACCTTGGATACGTAGGACTGGTCGAAGCCCAGACGGTCGGCGAGCTGCTGCTGCGTGAGGCCGTGGGCCTGCCGGTACGCGCGTAGGAGTTGGCCCACACCAACGCTGGTGGGAGTAGAACGCGGCGGCGTCCATAGCCAAGTGTGACCGGTCACCCGCAACCCTCTCGTCCGACAATCGTGTTACGCGAAGTGAGCATAACGAGCCGGGCATCTAGGGGTGCAGTGACATAATTCGAACATCTCGTGTGGGTGTAATTTTGCGGCTTCCAGTAACATCCCCGGCCCCCTGGGGATCGTCATTAAATAAGTTGATCATTTGATC
>NZ_CDWTNB010000046.1:0-25242 GCF_977947065.1 Frankia sp. CgJB1 | reverse complement strand
GGCCCGCGCCGCGGTCGCGGCGGTCGCTGCGGCGGGCTGCACCCGCCTCGGCGTCGTCGCCCGCCGGCCCGCCGCCGTGGCGGAGGTGACGGAGATCGGGTTGCGGCTGGGCGTCGAGGTCACCGCGCTGCCCTGGGATCTGCTGGCCGCGGGCCTGCCGGCCGGCCCGGCTCTGGTCATCTCCACCACGCCCGCCGGCGCGACCGACGGGCTCGCCACCAGACCGTGGTCGCCAGCCTGTCAGCTCGTAGAACTGCTCTATCATCCCTGGCCCACGGCGCTGGCCGCCGCGGCCTACCGGGCCGGTGCCCGGGTCGCAGGTGGCCTGGAGATCCTCGCCGCCCAGGCCGTGGGGCAGGTCGAGCACTTCACCGGGCAGGTGGTTCCCGCCAGCGTTCTGCTGGCCGCGGGCCAGGCCGCGCTGGACGAGCGGGCGCAGGCGGACAGGCCCCCGGCGGTGCCGGCGGTGCCGGCGGTGGAGGTCGGCGTGCCGGCCGGCCATGGTTTCGCGGGGAGTGGTCCCCGCGGCCGCGGCGGACCTGCCGGCGGATAGCGGTGCCGGGAGTGGTGCCGGGCGGCGCGCTCAGCATGTTGATCGCCCTTCCGGCGCTCGCCGCCCTGCCGTTCGGTCGCCGGGTCGTGGCCGGCGTGCCGGCAGTGCCCGGGGAGGCCCCGCACCGGGAGGTGCCCGGGGCGGTGGCGCTCGGTGCCGTGACGGTGCTGGTCGCCACGGCCGTGACCGTCGCCCTGCACGATCATCCGAGCTGGTTGCTGGCCTATGTGTACCTGGCGGTCGTCGGGGTCTGGCTGGCCGTGATCGATCTTCGGGTGCACCGCCTGCCCGACCATCTGGTACTGCCGTCCTATCCGGTGCTTGCCGGGCTGTTCGGCCTCGCCGCGCTGGTCACCGCCGAGCCCGACCGTCTGCTGCGCGCCGGGGTGGCGGCCGCCGCCGTCTGGATGATCTTCCTGGGGGTGCATTGCCTGCCGAGGGCGGGACTTGGGCGCGGCGACGTCAAGGTGTCCGGCCTGCTGGGCGGTGCGCTGGGCTGGCTCGGCTGGCCGAGTGTGGTGTTCGGGCTGTTCGCCAGCGTCGTCCTCGGGGGGCTCTGGGCAAGCGCGCTGCTGGTGGCGGGGGCCGGGTCGACCGGCATGACCGCATCGCCTACGGTCCCTTTCTGCTTGCCGGGACGCTGCTCGCCGTCCTCGGCCGTGCCGGCTGATCCCGGTTATTCTACTTGATCCATATTATTTTGTTTAATCCCAATCGTCCTATTTGATCCTGATAGTTCCGTTTGATTCCGGTCGTCCTGCCTGATCGCGGTCGTGACCTGGGCGGTGAGCGTGAAAGACTGGAGCCATGGTGCGTTGGCTGACGGCGGGGGAGTCTCATGGTCCCGCCCTGGTGGCGACGGTCGAGGGGCTGCCCGCCGGGATCCGGATAACCAGTTCCGACATCTCCGCCGAGCTGGCCCGCCGCCGGCTCGGGCACGGTCGCGGCGCGCGGATGAGCTTCGAGCGTGACGAGGTCGAGCTGCTCGGCGGAGTCCGCCACGGCGTCACTCTCGGCGGCCCGGTCAGCGTGGTCGTCCGCAACACCGAGTGGCCCAAGTGGGAGCGGGTCATGTCGCCCGACCCGGTCGATCTGGCGGCGCTGGCGGGCCTGAGCCGCGCAGCCCCGCTGACCCGGCCCCGGCCCGGCCATGCCGATCTCGCCGGCATGCAGAAGTACGGGTTCGACGACGCCCGGCCCGTGCTGGAGCGCGCCAGCGCCCGGGAGACCGCCGCGCGGGTCGCGCTCGGCACCGCGGCCAAGGCGCTGCTGCGGCAGGCATACGGCATCGAGGTGATCTCGCACGTCGTCGCGATCGGCGCGGTCGAGGTGCCCCCGGGGGTGCCCGCCCCGACGTCGCTGGCGGCGGTGGATGCGGACCCGGTCCGCTGTGCCGACCAGGCGACCAGCGTGCGGATGGTCGCCGAGATCGACGCAGCCCACGCCGACGCGGACACCCTCGGCGGCATCGTCGAGGTGCTGGCGTATGGCTGCCCGCCCGGGCTCGGCAGCTACGTGCACGGCGACCGGCGCCTCGACGCCCGGATCGCGGGCGAGCTGATGGGCATTCAGGCGATCAAGGGCGTTGAGTTCGGGGACGGTTTCACCACCGCGCGGCGGCGGGGTTCCGTGGCGCACGACGAGATCGAGCCGGCCGGTGCCGGCGGCCGGCGGGTGCGGCGGGCGACTGCCCGGGCCGGCGGGGTCGAGGGCGGCATGACCACGGGCGAGCCGTTGCGCGTGCGGGTGGCGATGAAGCCGATCTCCTCGCTGACCAGGCCGTTGTCCACGGTGGACGTGTCCACTGGCGAGGCGGCGGTCGCGATCAACCAGCGGTCCGACGTGTGCGCGGTGCCCGCGGCCGGGGTGGTGACGGAGGCGATGGTCGCCCTCGTGCTCGCCGGCGCGGCGCTGGAGAAGTTCGGGGGGGACTCGGTGGAGGAGACCCGGCGCAATTACGAGGGGTACCTGAAGTCCCTGGTCATCCGCTGATCGGCGGCGGGAATCGGCAGGCGGCGAAGACAGAGGATCATCGTGGGGGAGCCGGCGACGGACGCGTGGGCGGGGCCGATGGCCTGGACGGGGCCGATGGTGGTGCTGGTCGGAGCGCCCGGAGCGGGGAAGACGGCGGTGGGCACCCAGCTGGCGCGGCGGTGGGGGGTGGGTTTCCGCGACACCGACGCCGACATCGAGGCGGCGTTCGGCACCACCGTCGCGGACATCTTTCTCGATCATGGTGAGGAGTACTTCCGGCTGGCCGAGCGCCGGGCGGTGGCGGCCGCGCTTGCGGATCATCGGGGGGTCCTGGCCCTTGGCGGGGGAGCGGTGCTCGACGCCGAGACCCGGACCCTGCTGGCCGGGCACCGGGTCGTCTATCTTGAGGTGGGAGTTTCCGACGCGGTGCGGCGGGTGGGCCTCGCCCGGGACCGTCCACTGCTGGTCGAGGGGCCCCGCACGCGGCTCGCCGCCCTGCTCAGGGCACGCCGGCCGCTCTACGCCGAGGTGGCGACGGTGGTCATCGACACCGCGGGGCACGAGCCGGACGAGGTGACCGACCAGGTGGCGGCGGCACTGGGCCCGCTGCTCACGGCGGGCAGCGGACCGGGCGAGGCGGCGGATGCCGCAGGGGGCAGACGGTGAGTATGCAGGTGAAGGCCGCCGACATCGTGCGGATCCCGGTACGGCCGGGCGGCGGGCGTCCCTACGACGTCGTGCTCGGGGCGGGCCTGCTCGGCGAGCTCGCCGAGGCCGTCGCCGGGCGGACCCGCGCCGCGGTGATCCATCCCGGGGCGTTGCGGGCCACCGCGGACGCCGTCGTCGCCGACCTGCGGGAGAACGCGGGCGTGGAGGCGCACGCCATCGAGGTGCCCGACGGCGAGGAGGCCAAGCAGCTGCGGATCGCCGGCTTCTGCTGGGACGTGCTCGGCCGGATCGGCTTCACCCGGGACGACGTGGTGATCGGCCTCGGCGGCGGCACCGTGACGGACCTGGCCGGGTTCGTCGCCGCGAGCTGGCTGCGCGGGGTGGACGTCGTCCAGGTGCCGACCACCGTGCTCGGCATGGTCGACGCGGCGGTCGGCGGGAAGACCGGCATCGACATCGACGCGGGCAAGAACCTGGTCGGGGCGTTCCACCAGCCGCTCGGCGTGCTGTGCGATCTGGCGGCGCTGGAGTCCCTGCCTGCCGTCGAGGTACGCGCCGGGCTCGCCGAGGTCGTCAAGACCGGTTTCATCGCCGACGCGGCGATCATCGATCTGCTCGACGCCGATCCGACCGGCACTGCGCATCTGCCCGAGCTGATCGAGCGGTCCATCCGGGTCAAGGCCGAGGTGGTCTCCGGCGATCCGCGGGAGGACGGCCGGCGGGAGATCCTCAACTATGGTCACACCCTCGGTCATGCCATCGAGAAGGTCGAGCACTTCAGCTGGCGGCACGGCGCGGCGATCTCGGTGGGCATGGTGTTCGCGGCGGAGCTGTCCCGGCTTGTCGTCGGCCTCGACGATGCCACCGCCGACCGGCACCGCGAGCTGCTGACCCGCATCGGCCTGCCGGTGACCTACCGGGGCGACCGGTGGGCGGCGCTGCTCGACGCGATGCGGGTCGACAAGAAGGCGCGGGGACGGCGGATGCGTTTCGTCGGCCTCGAGGCGCAGGGCCGCATCGTCATCCTGGACAATCCGGATGCTGGCCTGCTGATCGCGGCGTTCACCACCGTCGCCGAGGATCGGTAGACTCGTCGCGGCGGTTTGTAGGATCGCCGCCACGTCCGCGCCCGGTGTCCGCGCCCGGTGCGTTCGCCCGGTGGCGGGCCCGGAAGCGGCCTGAGGATGGGGAAGCGGCCTGGGATGGCCTGGGGAGCCTGGGGAGAGAGCACCGCGGTCCTCGCACGAGGGTCCGGGTAACGACCACACCCGCCGTCGGCGTACGGCGATGGAAACGGAGAACGCGCGCAGTGGCGACCACCAACGACCTGAAGAACGGCATGACGCTCGACATCGACGGGGTGTTGTGGAACGTCGTCGGCTTCCAGCACGTCAAGCCGGGTAAGGGTGGGGCGTTCGTCCGCACGACCCTGAAGAACGTGCTCACCGGGAAAGTCGTCGACCGCACCTTCAACGCCGGGGTCAAGGTCGACGTCGCGACCGTCGACCGCCGCGAGATGACCTACCTCTACCGGGACGGTGCCGATTTCGTCTTCATGGACAGCGAGTCCTACGATCAGATCCCGATCCCGCCGGATGTCGTCGGCGGGACGGCCGACTACATGCTGGAGAACACCGTGGCCACCGTCGCGCTGCACGACGGCGCCCCGCTCTACGTCGAACTGCCGGCCAGCGTCGAGCTGACCATTTCGCAGACCGACCCGGGGGTGCAGGGCGATCGCTCGACCGGCGGGACGAAGCCGGCCACCCTGGAGACGGGCGCCACCATCAACGTGCCGCTGTTCATCACCAGCGGGGAAAAGGTCAAGGTCGACACGCGTGACGGCCGGTACCTGGGCCGGGTGACGAGCTGAGCGCCAGGTCCAAGGCCCGTAAACGGGCACTGGACATCCTCTACGAAGCGGACGTGCGCGCGAGCGCCGTGCCGGAGATCCTCGCTGCCCGGCTGGCCCAGTCCGATCCACCGGTGTCGGAATACGCCGTCGAGCTGGTCGAGGGGGTCATCGAGCACCGCGGGGAGATCGACGAGCGGATCGCCCGGTACGCCGAGGGTTGGACGTTGGAGCGGATGCCGCCGGTCGACCGCAACATTCTGCGGATCGCCGTGCTGGAACTGCTCTGGCGTCCCGACGTCCCGGATCGGGTCGCCATCGACGAAGCCGTGGAACTGGCGAAGAACCTCTCCACCCACCGGTCGCCGGCGTTCGTCAACGGGCTGCTCGCGAGTCTGGTCGAGAGGAAGAGCCCGGCCACCACGGCCGAGCCGACCGGACGAGGATCGGCGGTGGATTCCATTCCCGGCCAGCCGTCGTAGCGGCGGTCTACCGGGGTTACCCGGTTACCCTGCTGCCAGGTTACCGGGAGGGAACCGGGATCGGCGTTCCCGGTACGTCGCCCACAGGCGACGTACCGGGTCCTTCCCCGGATACGTGTGCCGCGGGTGCGAGCCGGCGGACTGTGGTACCGGTACCGCGGTACCGGAGCGAGGCTAGACGTCGGTCGCCGCGGCGTCCGCGCCCTGCTCCGGAGACAGCACGCCCCAAGAGACGAGCTGCTCGGTGAGCTTGCTCGGCGAGGTGTCGTAGATCACCGCGAGCGAGCGCAGGTCCTCGTACCGGATCGAGAGCACTCGGCCGTTGTAGTCGCCGCGCTGGCTCTGAATGGTCGCCGCGTACCGGGCGAGCGGACCGCCCTGCTCCTTGGGAACCTGGGAGAGACGCTCGAGGTCGAGGACGATCCGGGGAGACTGCTCCAGCGGAGCGACGGTGGAACCCTCGGGAAGAAGCTCCCCCACCGGAACGCCGTAGAATTCCGCGAGCTCGGAGAGGCGCTGCACGGTGACGGCGCGGTCCCCACGTTCGTAGGAACCCACGACGACGGCTTTCCACCGACCGTGCGACTTCTCTTCGACGCCATGAAGCGAGAGCCCCTGCTGGGTGCGTATCGCGCGCAGCCGAGCACCGAGCGCTTTCGCATAGTCGGACATCGGAGTGCCCACTCCTGTCGTGGTCGATCAGTTGGAACCGGGGCTCGTGCCGCCGGCGGTTACCGATAGTAGTGCCCGCCGGGTTGACGCTCGACACCCGGGGGGTCGTGTCGCCTCTTTCTTTGTACCACTTTCTGTAGCCCTCTGGTTGCGCCCTATGCCTGAGCGGTGGGAACTTCCGGGTGCCGTCACCGCTGTGGCGACGGCGTCGAACCCAGTGACAAGTAGTGACAACATGATGCTGCGTGGTTGGCGCGGCAATAACGTCCCGCGCTGTCCGGACCGGTGGGCGACCCGTCGTCGCGCTGGGCGCCAGGGGCGGTCGGCGTCCGGAGACGAGACCCTCACACGTCCTGAGGGCCCTGGTAACGTCGCTGGGACCACTCCTTTAAGGACCGTCCCGTGAGGCGGGGAAGGAGGGATGCCGCGTGGCTCCGGCTGCCGCGAGCGACCCCGCATCGCGCCGTCCCGGCATCGCCCGGGCAGTACTGTCCGCAGACGACATCACCCGGATCGTCAGCCGGATGGCGCATCAGATTCTCGAGAAGACCTCCGGTGGCGCCGGGGTCGTCCTGCTCGGAGTACCCACCCGAGGGGTACCTCTCGCGCACCGGCTGGCACAGCGGGTGCAGGCCGTCGAGGGGGTGCGTCTCCCGGTTGGCTCCCTCGACCCGACCATGTACCGCGACGATCTGCGACTGCGCGGCGTGCGTCCCCTCGAGGTGACCGACATTCCCGAGGGTGGTGTCGACAGTCGCGTGGTGATCCTCGTCGACGACGTCCTCTACTCCGGGCGCACGGTGCGGGCGGCGCTGGACGCCCTGGCCGCCTACGGCCGGCCGCGTGCCGTCCAGCTCGCGGTCCTGGTCGACCGGGGCCATCGCGAGCTGCCGATCCGCGCCGACTACGTCGGGAAGAACATGCCGACCTCGCGTCGGGAGTCGGTGGCCGTCCGGCTGCGGGAGATCGACGGCGCCGACGGCGTACTGATCCTCTCGGCCGCCGGGGGGGACGTCGCCGACGGCGCGCCTCCCGGGAACCAGCCATGATCGGGGGGAGTGCCGTGCGGGGAGCACGAGCCGGGTTCGGGGGACGGGTGTGAACCGCCATCTCCTCTCGACCGAGGATCTCGACCGGGACGACGCGCTGCTGGTGCTGGACACCGCTGAACGGATGGCGCGGGTCGCCGAGGCGTCGGTGCGCAAACTGCCGACCCTGCGGGGCCGCACCGTCGTCAACCTGTTCTTCGAAGACTCCACCCGCACCCGCACGTCCTTCGAGGTAGCCGCCAAGAGACTGTCGGCCGATGTGATCAATTTTTCGGCGCGCGGGTCAAGCGTGTCGAAGGGCGAAAGCCTGAAGGACACGGCGCAGACCCTCGAGGCGATGGGCGCCGACGCCGTGGTCTGCCGGCATGCCGCGAGCGGCGCGCCGCACCGACTGGCCTCCTGGGTGCGCGGCAGCGTGGTGAACGCGGGAGACGGCACCCACGAGCACCCGACCCAGGCCCTGCTCGACGCCTTCACCATGCGCCGCCGGCTCGGCCGGATCGACGGCCTCGCCGTCACCATCGTCGGCGACGTGCTGCATTCCCGGGTAGCGCGATCGAACGTGTGGCTGCTCGCCACGCTGGGCGCGACGGTGACCGTCGTGGCCCCGCCGACGTTGTTGCCCCTCGGGATCTCCTCGTGGCCGGTCGAGGTGTCGTACGACCTCGACGCCGTGCTGCCCAAGAGCGACGTGGTGATGATGCTGCGGGTCCAGCGGGAGCGGATGTCCGCGGCCTTCTTCCCGACCGAACGGGAGTACAGCCGGCGCTACGGGCTGGATGCCGACCGGGCGGAGATGTTGCCCGGCCACGCCCTGGTGATGCATCCCGGCCCGATGGTACGCGGGATGGAGATCGCCTCCCGGGTCGCCGACTCCGCCCGGTCGACAGTCGTGGAACAGGTTGCGAACGGGGTGAGCGTGCGGATGGCCGTGCTGTACCTGTTGCTGGGTGGTTCCGGGGGGATCTTATGACGACGCCCGCGGCGGAAACGCCGGTGGGGACGCCGGTGGGGACCTCCTGGGTCCTGCGGCGGGTCCGCCCGCTCGGCGGGGACCCTGTCGACGTCGTCCTCGCGGGCGGGGTGGTGGCCGCCTGGCGACCGGCCGGCTCCACGCACGCCGGGGCCGGGGGACTGCCCGCCGGCACCACCGTGTTGGGCACGGACGGGCTGATCCTGCTCCCCGGCCTGGTCGACCTGCACACTCACCTGCGGGAACCCGGCCGGGAGGACGCCGAGACGGTCGCCTCCGGCACCCGCGCCGCGGCCCTCGGTGGCTACACCACCGTGTTCGCGATGGCGAACACCAATCCGGTCGCCGACACCGCGGGGGTCGTCGAGCAGGTGTGGCGACTCGGCCTGGATGCGGGTCACTGCGACGTCCGGCCGGTCGGCGCGGTCACCGTCGGGCTTGCCGGCGAGCGACTCGCCGAACTCGGCGCCATGGCCTCCTCCGCGGCGGGCGTGCGGGTCTTCTCCGACGACGGGCACTGCGTGTCGGACGCGCTGCTCATGCGCCGGGCGCTGGAGTACGTCAAGGCGTTCGACGGGGTGATCGCCCAGCATGCGCAGGAACCGCGACTGACCGAGAACGCCCAGATGAACGAGGGCACGGTGGCCGCCCGGCTGGGGCTGCCGGGGTGGCCCGCGGTCGCCGAGGAGGCGATCATCGCCCGGGACGCGCTGCTGGCCGGGCACGTCGGCTCCCGGCTGCACGTCTGTCACGTCTCCACCGCCGGATCGGTGGAGATCATCCGGTGGGCCAAGGCGAAGGGCTGGAACGTCACCGCCGAGGTGACCCCGCACCACCTGCTGCTCACCGACGACCTGGTCTGCTCGTTCGACCCGGTCTACAAGGTCAACCCGCCGCTGCGCACCGCCGCCGACGTCGCCGCGCTGCGCGCCGGGCTCGCCGACGGCACGATCGACTGCGTCGCCACCGACCACGCCCCGCACGCGCTGGAGGACAAGGAGACGGAGTGGGCCGCCGCGCGTCCCGGCATGCTCGGTCTCGAGACGGCGCTGTCGGTGGTCATCGAGACGATGGTCATCCCGGGCCGGTTGGACTGGGCCGGGGTCGCCGAGCGGATGGCACTGGCCCCGGCGAGGATCGGTGGCCTGCCGCGAACCGCGACCGAGGTGTGGAGTTCCATAGCAGTGGGCGCACCCGCGACCGTCACCCTGCTCGGCCCGGCGCCGTGGCGGATGGTCGAGCCCGACGCGCTCGCCAGCCGCAGCCGCAACACGCCCTATGCGGGCCGGTCGCTGCCGGGAACGATCCGCGCCACGTTCCTGCGGGGACGGCCCACCGTGCTCGACGGGAAGATCGTATGATTGTTTCGCGCGCCGCATCCCTGCAGGCCGCCGGGCCCGCCGTCGCCTTGGACCGGGCGCCGGACCGCCTGGGGCTGCACCTGCTTCTCCTGCTCGGTCTGTTGCTGGTGTTCGTCGCGGTAGTCGGTTCGATGCGACGGGCGTGGCGCAACCGGGCCGAGCGTCAGGAGGAGGACCTTCCCGAGCTGCCCGTCCCGCCGGCGGAACCGGGCACGGTGTTCGCCGCTCCGCTGCGCGGGATGTACCTCGGCACCGTCGACGCCGGGCACTGGCTGGAATGGATCGCCGCCCGCGGGCTGGGCGGGCGGGCCGGCGGCTACGTCAGCGTGTACGAGACCGGGGTGCGGGTGGACCGCCCCGGGGAGGCGTTCTGGATCCCGCGCGAGGCCGTCCGCGGTGCCCGGCTGGAGCGGGCGCACGCCGGCAAGGTTTCCGCTCCCGGGCGTCTGATCGTCATCGCGTGGTCGTTCGGCGGGCACGAGCTGGAGACCGGTTTCCGTGGCGAGGACCGCGCCCGTCAGCCCAAGGTCGTGCGCGCCGTCCACGACCTGATCGGCCCCCCGCTCGCGCAGCTGGCACCGGGCGACGTCACCTCACCGCACGCGGTACCGCGGATCCGCCCCCGGGCCATCGCGCCCGGCCCCGGGACGGTGGGCCGGCCCGGGCAGCGACCGGGTTCCGGACAGCCGACCGAGGAGATGCCGGCGATCCGGACCGGCCCTCGGCTGCGTTCCCGGGGGGAGCGGGCCCAGGCCCGCGGCGAGCAGGCGGTGCCCGCCGACCGGCGGCCCTACGCGGAGCGGTGGCGCTCGGACCAGCGACTCCCCGATCGGCGACACCCGGATGAGGGTCACCTCGACCCGCGCCGCCCCGACTCGCGCCATCCCGATCAGCGGCCGGCGGATCCGGGATCGGGCCCCGGGTGGGTGCACCCGGGACAGCTTGATCAGTCTGACCCCGGCTGGTCGTCGGTTGACCCGTTGACCTCACCGCTCGGTGAGGTCAACAGGCTGAAGGAGGATCGGTGAGCACTCCCACCACGACGCCGACGCGAGCGGTCCTGATGCTGGAGGACGGTCGCAGCTTCGTCGGCGAGGCGTACGGGGCGATCGGCGAGACCTTCGGCGAGGCCGTGTTCTCCACCGGGATGACCGGCTACCAGGAGACGCTGAGCGATCCGTCGTTCCACGGCCAGGTCGTCATCATGACCGCCCCGCACATCGGCAACACCGGCGTCAACGACGAGGACTACGAGTCCGAGCGGATCCAGGTCGCCGGGTTCGTCGTGCGTGACCCCGCCCGGCGGGCCTCCAACTGGCGCGCCCGGGGCACGCTTGACGACGAGCTGGCCGCGGCCGGCGTGGTGGGGATCAGCGGGATTGACACCCGGGCGCTGACCCGTCACCTGCGTGAGCTCGGCTCGATGCGGTGCGGGATCAGCAGCGTGCTCGACGCCGACGCCGACGCCGATGGTGGCCCGGTCGGCACGGGCCCGGGTTCCGGCGCGGACGGCGAGCGGGCGGCGGTGTTCGACGCCCTGCTCGACCGGGTCCGCGCCTCCCCGGAGATGCTCGGCGCGGATCTTGCGCCCCGGGTCTCCACCCCTACCCCCTATGTGGTGGAGGCGGTGGCGGGCGCCGCGCTGTTCAAAGTCGCCGCGCTCGATCTCGGCATCAAGCGCGCGACGCCGGCCGCCATGGCCGCGCTGGGCTGCGAGGTGCACGTGCTGCCGGCCCGCACCATCGGCGAACAGCTGCTGGCGCTCGAACCGGATGGGGTGTTCCTGTCGAACGGTCCCGGCGACCCGGCGGCGGCGGACTATGCGGTTGACGCGCTGCGGACGGTGCTGCGGGCCGGTGTCCCGGTGTTCGGGATCTGTTGCGGGCACCAGCTGCTGGCCCGCGCTCTCGGCTTCGAGACGTACAAGCTCACCTACGGCCACCGCGGCGTGAACCAGCCGGTCGGGGACATGGCGACCGGGCGGATCGCGGTCACCAGCCAGAACCACGGGTTCGCCGTGCGGGCGCCGCTGACCGGGGTGACCGACACCCCGTTCGGCCGGGTGGTGGTCAGCCACCGCGGCCTCAACGACAACGTCGTCGAGGGATTGGAGTGTCTGGACGTGCCGGCCTTCAGCGTGCAGTTCCATCCGGAGGCCGCGCCGGGGCCGCATGATGCCTCCCCGTTGTTCGAGCGGTTCCGCGCT
The DNA here is from genome assembly GCF_977947065.1 of Frankia sp. CgJB1. NCBI lineage: Bacteria > Bacillati > Actinomycetota > Actinomycetes > Frankiales > Frankiaceae > Frankia > Frankia sp. CgJB1. The sequence goes on along the minus strand of NZ_CDWTNB010000046.1, from coordinate 13,451 downwards.
TTGATGGCGGACACCCGGGAGCGTGGCAAGAGATCTGTCGGGAGTGAACGATGAGTGGTTCGACGAGCCAGGGGTCCCCGCGGGTCAGGAGCGCAGCGAGTGATCCGCGGGAAAGGCTGAGCAGTGTCCTGGTCCTCGGCTCCGGGCCGATCGTGATCGGCCAGGCGTGCGAGTTCGACTATTCGGGTACCCAGGCCTGCCGGGTGCTGCGCGCGGAGGGCCTGCGGGTCATCCTGGTCAACAGCAACCCGGCGACGATCATGACCGATCCGGGGATCGCGGACGCGACCTACGTCGAGCCGATCATCCCGGACATCGTCGCGAAGATCATCGAACGGGAGCGGCCCGACGCGATCCTCGCCACCATGGGGGGCCAGACCGCGCTGAACACCGCCGTCGCCCTGCACGACGCCGGTGTCCTGGACCGCTTCGAGGTCCGTCTGATCGGCGCGAACATCGACGCGATCCGCGCCGGGGAGGACCGTCAGGCGTTCAAGGACATCGTCGCCGCGGTCGGCGGCGAGACCGCGCGCAGCGCCATCTGCCACACCGTCGCCGAGTGCCTGGCCGCCGGGGAGGAGTTCTCCTACCCGGCGGTCGTGCGACCCAGCTTCACCCTCGGCGGCGCCGGCAGCGGCTTCGCCCATGATTCCGGCGAGCTGCGCCGGATGGCGGCGGACGGACTGGCCGCGAGCCCGTCGACCGAGGTGCTGGTGGAGGAGTCGGTCCTCGGCTGGAAGGAGTACGAGCTCGAGCTGATGCGCGACCGCGCGGACAACGTGGTCGTGGTCTGCTCGATCGAAAACGTCGACCCGATGGGGGTGCACACCGGCGACTCGATCACGGTGGCGCCGGCGATGACCCTGACCGACCGCGAGTACCAGCGCATGCGGGACATGGCGATCGCGGTGATGCGGGCCGTCGGCGTCGACGCCGGCGGCTGCAACATCCAGTTCGCCGTCGACCCGGCGACGGGCCGGCAGGTGGTCATCGAGATGAACCCCCGGGTGTCGCGGTCCTCGGCCCTGGCCTCGAAGGCGACCGGCTTCCCGATCGCGAAGATCTCGGCGAAGCTCGCGCTCGGGTACACCCTCGACGAGATCCCCAACGACATCACCCGCACCACGCCCGCGGCCTTCGAGCCGGCGCTGGACTACGTCGTGGTGAAGGTGCCGCGGTTCGCGTTCGAGAAGTTCCCCGGTGCCGACCCGACGCTCACGACGACGATGAAGTCCGTCGGCGAGGCGATGGGGGTTGGCCGCAGCTTCGCCGAGGCGCTGCAGAAGGCGCTGCGCTCGATGGAGGCCCCGGGCTCGGTGTTCTCCTTCGTCCCGCCCGAGGCGGACGCCGCCGACCTGCTGGAAGCCGCGCGGGTTCCCCACGACGGCCGGTTGCGTACCGTCCAGCAGGCGCTGCTCGCCGGCGCGGATCCCGACGAGGTCACCCGGGTCACCGGGATCGACCCGTGGTTCGTCGACCAGCTCGTCTTCCTCAACGAGACCGCGGCGACGATCAGTCGCAATCCGGCGGGCATCCGGCGGGCCAAGCGAGCCGGGTTCTCCGACGCCCAGCTCGCCGAGATCCTCGGCACCTCCGAGGACGTGGTCCGGGCGTTCCGCCACCGCACCGGCATCCGGCCGGTGTTCAAGACCGTCGACACCTGCGCGGCGGAGTTTGCCTCCGAGACCCCGTACCACTACTCCGCTTACGACGCCGAGACCGAGGTCGCGCCGAGCGAACGGCCGCGGGTGATCGTGCTCGGCAGCGGGCCCAACCGCATCGGCCAGGGCATCGAGTTCGACTACGCCTGTTGCCATGCGGTGATGGCGCTCTCCGGCGCCGGCTATGAGACCGTCATGGTCAACTGCAACCCGGAGACGGTGTCCACCGATTACGACACCGCCGACCGGCTCTACGTCGAGCCGTTGACGGTCGAGGACGTGCTCGAGGTCGTCCACGCCGAGCAGCAGGCCGGGCCGCTCGCCGGGGTGATCGTCCAGCTCGGCGGGCAGACCCCCCTCGGCATCGCCGCGGCGCTGGCCGAGGCGGGCGTGCCCGTCGTGGGCACCCCGCCGAAGGCGATCCATCTGGCTGAGGACCGCGGGCTGTTCGGGCGTGTGCTGGCCCGGGCGGGCCTGCCCTCGCCGCCGCACGGGGTGGCGACCTCTTTCGCCGAGGCGCGCACGGTGGCCGAGCGGATCGGGTACCCGGTGCTGGTGCGGCCGTCCTACGTGCTCGGCGGGCGCGGCATGGAGATCGTCTACGACGACACGATGCTGTGCGACTACATCGATCGGGCCACCGCCATCTCCCCGGAACATCCGGTGCTCGTCGACCGGTTCCTCGACGACGCGGTGGAGATCGACGTCGACGCCCTCTACGACGGGGAGACGCTCTACCTCGCCGGGGTGATGGAGCACATCGAGGAGGCCGGGGTCCATTCGGGCGACTCGGCCTGCGTCCTGCCGCCGATCACGCTGGGCCATTCGGAGCTCGACCGTATCCGGGCGTCCACCGAGGCGATCGCGAAGGGCGTCGGGGTGCGGGGCCTGCTCAACGTCCAGTACGCCCTGCAGTCCGATGTGCTCTACGTCCTGGAGGCCAATCCCCGGGCGTCGCGGACCGTGCCGTTCGTCTCCAAGGCCACCGCGGTGCCGCTGGCCAAGGCCGCTGCCCGGGTGATGCTCGGCGCGACCATCGACGAGCTGCGGGCCGAGGGCCTGCTGCCGCGTTCCGGCGATGGCGGCACCCTGCCGCTGGACTCGCACATCTCGGTCAAGGAGGCCGTGCTGCCCTTCGGGCGCTTCCGGGACGCCGGTGGCCGCGGCGTCGACACCGTCCTCGGGCCGGAGATGAAGTCGACCGGTGAGGTGATGGGCATCGACGACGGCTTCGGTACAGCGTACGCCAAGTCTCAGGCCGCCGCATACGCCTCGCTGCCCACCTACGGCCGGGTGTTCGTCTCCGTGGCCAACCGGGACAAACGGGCGATGGTTTTTCCGATCAAGCGGCTCGCGGATCTTGGTTTTGTCGTCTACGCCACCGAGGGGACCGCGGACGTGCTGCGGCGCAACGGGGTTAAGGCGGTCGTCCTCGGTAAGCACTGGGCCCCCACCGAGGGGCTACTCGACTGTGTCGAGATGATCACATCCGGGCAGATCGACCTCGTCATCAACACCCCGTGGGGCGTCGGCCCGCGCCTGGACGGCTATGAGATCCGCACGGCCTGCGTGAGTGCCGGGGTTCCGTGCATCACCACGATCCAGGGTGCGGCGGCCTGTGTTCAGGGCGTGGAAGCGCTGGTACGGGGGGAGCTGGGGGTCCGATCGTTGCAGGAATACCACGCGGCGCTGCGGCAGGCGTGGGGCGGGGGACAACCGGGCGGCTCGCCGCCCGGATCCTCCGGCTCTGTGGCGCCTGAGTCTGTGGCGCCCGAGTCTGCCGCACTCGGACCGGCGGCCAGGACGAGCAGATGAGCGCCGGCCGGAGGAGCTCCGACGGGAGGAGTGCCGCCGCGCCCCGCTTCACCCCGCCGCGGGGCCGGGCGCCGCTGGCGGTCGCGCTGGATGCCCCGGACGCCGCGACCGCGCTGCGTTGGGCTGCCGCGGTCGCCCCCACCGTGGCCGTGCTAAAGATCGGTCTGGAGCTGTTCTACCGGGAGGGCCCGGCAATCGTGACGGCGCTGCGCACGGCCGGCGTGCTCGCCGGGGCCGGCGGCGCGACGCACGCCGCGGGCCGCGCCGGAAGCGCCCCGGAGTTGTTCCTCGATCTCAAACTGCACGACATTCCCGCCACGGTCGCCGGGGGAATGCGCTCAATCACCCCGTTGGGCCCTCGTTTCGTGACCGTGCATGCGGCTGGGGGGGCGGCGATGATACGTGCGGCGATCGAGGCGGCCCCGGATGTCGAGGTAGCCGTCGTGACCGTACTCACCTCGCTGGATGTGGCGGCGCTCAGCGCGATCGGGCTCGCCGGACCCCCTTCCGACGCCGTCCGCAGGCTTGCCGTGCTTGCGGTCGAAGCCGGTGCGCGCACCCTCGTGTGCAGTCCGCGGGAGGTGCGAATGGTCCGTATGGAGCTTGGTAGCAATGTGACTCTCATCACCCCAGGAGTGCGACCGGGGAGGTCGGAAACCGGCGATCAGGCCCGAACCGCGACGCCGGAAGCTGCCCTTGTGGGGGGTTCTGACCTGGTCGTGGTGGGTCGCCCAATCACCGGTGCGCCCGATCCCGGGGTCGCCGCGAAGGCCGTCGCCGCAGGTCTCGGCGCTGCCAGCAGGGCTGTTGACCTGCTGTGACGCCGAGGGGACCAGGGTGTGTTCGTCCTGGTGCGGTACGAAGCGGTACGGTGGGGCCGCCGTAGACCGAAAGGGTGCGGCACGAGTGGGACACCCCTTTCGTCCGTCAAAGCCTTCTCTTGTGCTGACAATATGTTCGTATCAGAGTGTTATGGCCAAGGCTGGCCTGAGGAGCCCCTTCCTCGCTAGTTTGCGCGGCGCGATCACCGAATTGAGGAGGCGTACCCGTGCCCCTGCCGCCCCTAACGCCCGAGCAGAGGGCCGCCGCCCTCGAGAAAGCAGCGTTGGCTCGTAAGCAGCGTGCGGAACTCAAGGAGCGGTTGAAGAAGGCGGAGACCACTCTGGCCGCCGTCCTGGAACAGGCCGAGGCTGATGAGGTCGTCGGCAAGATGAAGGTTTCGGCTGTTCTGGAGTCGCTTCCCGGAGTGGGGCGCATACGCGCCCAGAAGATCCGGGAACGGCTCGGGATCAGTCCGACCCGCCGGCTGCGGGGACTCGGCGCCAAGCAGCGTGCCGCACTCCTCGAGGAGTTCGGCATGGCCTGATCCGGTGGGGTGGGAAAACCACTCCGCCAACCCGGATCATGGTTACGGCGGGTAGCGGCGTTGACGGGAGGGTGGCGTCACTCACATTCTTCCGGCGATGTCGCCCTTCCTTCCGGTCGGATCGGGGGCAGCATTCTTTACCTCCCCCGATCCGGCCGTCCCTGGGAAACCAGTCCCGTCCTCGTGTCCTTCGGGGACCGATGACCGGGTGCGCGCCGACTGACCGAGAGGTCCTATCGTGGTGCCCGTGGGTCTTACAGTGCTGTCCGGGCCGTCCGGAGTCGGGAAGGGCACCGTCGTCGCGGCAGTCCGGGAACGTCACCCCGAGGTCTGGGTCTCGGTCAGTGCCACCACGCGGCCACCGCGTCCGGGTGAGACCGACGGTGTCGAGTACCACTTCGTCGACGCCGAGGAGTTCGCCCGGATGGTCAAAGCCGGGGAGTTCGTCGAGCACGCGATGTTTGCCGGACACGCCTACGGCACCCCCCGCCGCCCGCTTCTCGAAAGGCTCGCCGCAGGTGTGCCTTGCCTGCTGGAGATCGAGCTGCTGGGCGCCCGGCAGGTGCGCTCGGCGATGCCACAGGCCCGTTTCGTCTTCCTCGCCCCGCCCACCTTCGACGAGCTTGTCCGTCGGCTGACCGGTCGGGGGACCGAGTCACCCGAGGTCATCGCCCGCCGGCTGGACCGGGCGCGCATCGAACTCGCGGCCGAGACGGAGTTCGACGACGTGATCGTGAACGACGACGTGCGGTCCGCGGCGGCCCGCTTGGTAGCATTGATGATCGGCTCGTAGGTCCGGCCCACTGGTCGCCCGCGCAGCCGACATCTCCGTACAGCCCGCCCTGCCCCGCGCAGCCTGCGCTCTGCACTGTCCGGACGGCGCAGCCGCCTCGGACGTCCCATTCCGGAAGGACATCGTGGCCGGTACCGTCGCCCATCCCGAAGGCATCACCAACCCCCCCATCGACGAGCTCCTCGAGGCGACCGACTCGAAGTACAGCCTGGTCATCTACGCGGCGAAGCGAGCTCGTCAGATCAACGCCTACTACTCGCAGCTCGGTGAGGGTCTGCTGGAGTACGTCGGCCCGCTGGTCGAGACGACCAACGCGCAGGAGAAGCCGCTGTCGATCGCGCTGCGTGAGATCAACGCCGGCCTGCTCACCCATGAGACCGTTACCGACAGCCTCCCGCCGGTCTCCTGATATAGGACGATGACCGAGATGCCCGACGCCGAGATGCCTGACGCTGAGCGATCCGGCACCGGGCCGTCCGGCACCGGGCCCGGCCCTCGGCGTCCCCGGGTCGTGCTCGGTGTGGCGGGCGGCATCGCCGCCTACAAGGCGGTGGAGGTGCTCCGCCGGTTCACCGAGTCCGGCCACGAGGTCCGGGTGGTGCCCACGCTGTCGGCGCTGAGGTTCGTCGGCGCGACGACCTGGGCGGCGCTGTCGGGGAACCCGGTCACCACGGACGTGTGGGACGACGCGGACGAGGTCGCCCATGTCCGGATCGGCCGCGAGGCCGACCTCGTCCTCGTCGCGCCGGCCACCGCGGACCTGATGGCCCGCGCGGCCGCCGGGCGCGCCGACGACCTGCTCACCGGCACCCTGCTGACGGCGACCTGCCCGGTCGTCTACGCGCCGGCGATGCACACCGAGATGTGGCAGCACCCGGCCACCCGGGCGAACGTGGCGACCCTGCGGGCGCGGGGAGCGGTGGTGGCCGAGCCGGCGGTGGGCCGGCTGACCGGCGCCGACTCGGGTCCGGGCCGCCTGCCGGAGCCGGCGGAGATTGCCGCGCTCGGCATGGCGGTGCTGGCCCGGGGTGCGGCCGGGGTGCGGCCCGATCTGGCTGGCCGGCATGTCCTGGTCACGGCCGGCGGCACCCGGGAGTACCTCGACCCCGTCCGGTTCCTCGGCAACGCCTCGAGCGGCCGTCAGGGGTACGCCGTGGCCAGGGCGGCCGTGGCGCGGGGAGCCTCCGTCACGGTGGTGGCGGCGAACGTCGCGCTGCCCGAGGTCGCCGGCGCCCGCACGATCCCGGTCACCTCCGCGGCGCAGCTGCGCGATCGGGTCCACGAGGTCGCGCCCTCGGCGGACGTGGTCGTCATGGCGGCCGCGGTCGCCGACTTCCGCCCCGGGGCGCCACAGGCCTACAAGATTAAGAAGGAGTCTGCGGCCCCGGGCTCCATCCCGCTCGTGGCGAATCCCGACGTGTTGGCCGAGCTGCTGGCGAACCGCCGGCCCGGTCAGGTTCTCGTCGGTTTCGCCGCCGAGACCGGCGGCCCCGGCGGGGGGGTACTCGACCACGCCCGGGCCAAACTGGCGCGCAAGCCGGTCGACCTGCTCGTGGTCAACGAGGTCGGCGCCGGCCTCGGATTCGAGGTGGAACACAACGCCGCCGTGGTACTGGACCCCCGTGGTGGCGAGACGGCCATCGAGCGCACGAGCAAGGACCTCCTCGCGCATCGGATCCTCGACCTCGTGGTCGGCCTTACGGCCGATCGGACCGATGGAACGCCCGCCGAAGCGCTGCGTGTACCCCTCGCGGCACCTCGGTAAGCTTCGTCGGAATCAACCGGATCACCCAGGGGGTTAGTCCAGTGGCGACGCGCCTGTTTACGTCCGAGTCCGTCACCGAGGGGCATCCGGACAAGATCGCCGATCAGATCAGCGACTCGATTCTCGATGCCATGATCAAGGATGACCCGAAGAGCCGGGTCGCCGTGGAGACACTCATCACGACGGGTCAGGTCCACGTCGCCGGCGAGGTCACCACAAAGACCTACGTCGACATCGCCTCCGTCGTCCGCGAGCGCATCCTGGAGATCGGTTACGATTCCTCCAAGAAGGGTTTCGACGGCGCGTCCTGTGGCGTCAGCGTGTCGATCGGCGCGCAGTCCCCGGACATCGCCCAGGGCGTCGACACGGCGCACGAGACCCGCGTCACGGCGCACGAGACCCGCGTCGAGGGTTCCGCCGACGACGAGTTCGACCGGCAGGGCGCCGGCGACCAGGGCCTGATGTTCGGGTTCGCCTGCGACGAGACCCCTGAGCTCATGCCGCTGCCGATCGCGCTGGCGCACCGCCTCGCCAGGCGGCTGTCCGCGGTCCGCAAGGATGGCCAGGTCGGCTACCTGCGCCCGGACGGCAAGACCCAGGTGACCATCGAGTACGTCGATGGGAAGCCGGCCCGGCTCGACACGGTCGTCGTCTCCTCCCAGCATGCCGCCGATATCGACCTGGACACCCTGCTCGCGCCGGACATCGCCGAGTACGTCGTCGAGCCGGAGCTGGCCCTGCTCGAGATCGCCACCGAGGGGCGCCGGCTGCTGGTCAACCCGACCGGCCGGTTCGAGATCGGCGGCCCGATGGGTGACGCCGGCCTGACTGGCCGTAAGATCATCGTCGACACCTACGGCGGTTACGCCCGCCATGGCGGTGGCGCCTTCTCCGGCAAGGACCCGTCCAAGGTCGACCGCTCCGCCGCGTACGCGATGCGCTGGGTCGCCAAGAACGTCGTCGCCGCGGGTCTCGCCAGCCGCTGCGAGGTCCAGGTGGCGTACGCGATCGGCAAGGCGCAGCCGGTCGGCCTGTTCGTGGAGACCTTCGGCACCGGAACCGTCCCGGACATCCAGATCCAGGACGCGGTGACGAGCGTGTTCGACCTCCGTCCCGCAGCGATCATCCGGGATCTGGACCTGCTGCGGCCGATCTACGCCCAGACGGCCGCCTACGGCCACTTCGGTCGCCCCGAGCTCGATTTCACCTGGGAGTCCACCGCACGCGCCGAGGCTCTCCAGCGCGCCGTCAAGGGCTGACCCGACGCTCGTCTCCCGCCCCCGCGGGACCCCTGTCACGCGGGTCCCGGGAGCGGATCGGAAGATCGGGGAGATCGGGGAGGTCGTGTCCCGCCGGTCGCCGTCCCGGCGAGGGAACGGGGTCGGAGGATGAACGGGGTCGGAGGATGTCGTAGGCGGCTGGTACGAATGTCGTCATGACCGAGCACCCCGGCACCCTCCCCGGCCTCAGCCCGTCAGCGGCCGGCCCGGGGGGTGCCCGGTCGGGGGCTTCGCGGTCAGGGGCTTCGCGGTCGGGAATTTCGCGCTCCGCGGGTCCCGGTTCGCCGCGGCCGCTCGCCGCGCGGCTGCCGGTGGCGCGGGTTGCCGTCGACACTCCGCTCGCCCATCTCGACCGCCCCTTCGACTACCTCGTGCCGGCGGACCTGGCTGACCTGGCGGTGCCGGGGTCCCGGGCCCGGGTCCGGTTCGCGGGCCGGCTGGTCGACGGGTTCGTGCTGGAGCGTCGCGAGAGTTCCGACCATTCCGGTCAGCTCGCGCCGCTGGCCCGGTCGATCTCGTCGGAGCCTGTGCTGTCCGAGTCCGTCGCGAAACTCGCCCGCGCGGTTGCCGATCGTTACGCCGGCACGCTGGCCGACGTCCTCCGGCTCGCCGTGCCTCCCCGCCACGGCCGGGCGGAGGTTGTCTCACCGAGGCTTGAGGCTGTGCCGCCGGGGCCTGAGGCTGTGCCGCCGGAACCCGGCGAGTGGGGCCGCTATCCCACGGGTCCGTCGATGCTCACCGCCCTGGCTGCGGGCAGGTCACCGAGGGCGGTCTGGTGGGCCCCGCCCGGCCCCGCCTGGCCGGAGATGATTGCCACCGCGGCCGCCGCTACGGCGGCGTCCGGTCGCGGCGTACTCGTCGTCGTACCCGATCATCGTGATGTCGATCGGGTCGAGGCGGCGATGGTCGCCGCGGTCGGTCGGGAGACCACCATCGCACTGCGGGCCGATCTAGGCCCGGCCCGGCGGTATCGCGCGTTCCTCGCGGTCAGCCGCGGACAGGCGCGGGCGGTGGTGGGTACCCGCGCGGCGATGTTCGCGCCCGTGGCCGAGCTCGGCTTGGTGGTGGTGTGGGATGACGGTGACGACCTGCATGCTGAGCCGTTGGCCCCGTACCCGCACGCCCGAGACGTCGCCGTCCTGCGCTCCCGGCTCCAGGGGTGCGCGCTCGTGATCGGCGGGTTCTGCCCGTCGACGGATGCCGAGGCGCTGGTGCGCACGGGGTGGGCGCACCCGGTGGTGCTGCCCCGGGAGCAGGTACGCGCGCTGGCTCCCCGGGCCGAGGCCACCGGCTCCGACCTCGAACACGCCCGTGACCCCGCAGCCCGGGCGGCGAGGCTGCCCTCCCTCGCGGTGCGGACCGCCCGGGATGCGCTGGCGGCCGGTCTGCCGGTACTGGTCCAGGCGCCGAGGAGGGGATATCAGCCGTCACTGGCCTGCGCGGCCTGCCGGCGGCCCGCCCGGTGCCCGCACTGTCAGGGGCCGCTGGGCCGGGCGGCGGGCGGTGGTGCGCTCTCCTGCCGGTGGTGCGGCCGTCCGGTCGCCGCGGCGGTCTGGCACTGCCCGTCCTGTTCGGGCCCGCGGCTGCGCGCCTCGGTGACGGGAGATCGTCGTACGGCGGAGGAACTGGGGCGGGCCTTTCCCGGCGTCCCGGTCCGCACCTCCGGCCGGGACGGGGTGCTCGCCACCGTGCCCGCCGAACCGGCTCTCGTCATCTCGACCCCGGGGGCGGAGCCCGTGGCGGACGGCGGCTATGGGGCGGTGCTGCTCCTCGACGGCTGGGCTCTGCTGGGCCGTCCCGACCTGCGTGCGGGGGAGGAGACTCTGCGCCGGTGGACCGCCGCCGCCGCGCTCGCCCGGCCCGCCGCGCGCGGGGGGCGGGTCATCGTCGCGGCCGACGCCGGACTCGGGCCGGTCCAGGCGCTCGTCCGTTGGGATCCCGGCACGTTCGTCGCCCGGGAGGCCGACGAGCGGGCGGAGCTGGGGTTCCCGCCGGCGACCCGGATGGCGTCCGTAGCGGGCACCGCCGCGGCGGTCGCGGAGCTGCTGGCCGCCGTCGAGCTTCCCGACGGCGCCGATGTGCTCGGGCCGGTACCGCTGCCCCCCGCACCGTCCGCGCGGGCCGTTCTCGACGGCGCGAACCAGGGCGATCCGTCCGCGGTGGGCGCCGGGCAGCGCGGCCCCGGCAGCGCCACCTCCGGCCCCGAGGAGATCGAACGGGTCCTGATCCGGGTCCGGCGCGAGCGCGGCGCGGCCCTGGCGGCCTCGCTGCGATCCGCTCGCGGCGTCCTCGCGACCCGGCGAACCACCGGCCGGTTACGGATCCAGCTCGACCCCCTGGTCCTCGGGTAGCGCCGGCAGGTGGTCCTCGGGTAGCGCCGGCGTGGTCTGGTTCGCACCGCCTGGCGTGGCCCCGCACACCACGGCCGGCTTCGCGCCATGGCTCATGATCCCCGGTCGCGGGCCCGGCCCGGACCGCGGCCGTCCGCCACCTCCGAGCGCCGGCGGGGTACGGTCGTCGGCGGCGACAGGCCTGTGGACGTCAGCCCGTACTCCCGGCCGGAGAACGGCGGGATGGTCCCGGCCCGGTCGGACACCTCGGATCGATGACCCCCGGAGACGGTCACGGCGTCGGCAATGACGTCGCGACGGATCGGTGCTTCGCGTATGCGTCTTGTTTTCGCCGGTACTCCGGCGGTGGCTCTGCCCAGCCTGCGGGCGTTGATCGACAGCCCGCGCCATGACGTGGTCGCGGTTGTCACCCGGCCCGATCGGCCCTCCGGGCGGGGGCGGAAGGTGAAGCCGCCCCCCGTCCACGTCCTGGCCGACGAGGCCGGCATCCCGGTGCTGAGCCCGGACCGGCCCCGGGACCCGGAGTTCCTGGCCACGCTTGCCGGCCTCGCGCCCGACTGCTGCCCGGTGGTGGCCTACGGCGCGCTGCTACCGCTTGCGGCGCTCGCTATTCCCCGCCACGGCTGGGTGAACCTGCACTTCTCCCTGCTGCCGGCCTACCGCGGGGCGGCTCCGGTGCAGCGCACCCTGCTCGCCGGGGACGACCTGACCGGCGCGAGCGTCTTCCAGATCGAACCGGCGATGGACTCCGGTCCGGTCTACGGTGTCCTCACCGAGCGGGTTCGGCCGACGGATACCTCCGGTGACCTGCTGGACCGGCTCGCCGAGGCCGGCGCCGGGCTGCTGGTCGCGGTGATGGACGGCATCGCCGACGGGACGGTACGGCCCGTGGCCCAACCCGCCGAGGGGATCTCCTTCGCGCCGAAGCTGACCGTCGAGGAGGCCCGGATCGACTGGACGAAGCCGGCGATCGCGGTGGATCGGCTGGCGAGGGCCGCCACTCCCGCGCCGGGAGCCTGGACGACGTTCCGCGACCGGCGGCTCAAGATCGGCCCGGTGCGCCTCGGTGCGGTGCCCGGTCGGTCGGCCGGGCCGGTAGCGCTGCCCGCCGGGCTGCCGGCGGATCAGATCATGGTGCTCCCCGGCGGGGACGTGGCGGTCGGCACGGGCACAAGCCCGGTGCTCCTCGGCGAGGTACGTCCCGAGGGACGAGGCCCGATGGCGGCCGCCGCCTGGGCCCGCGGGGTCCGGATCGCCGAGGGGGAGACCCTCGGCGAGATCGGCGCACGGACCGCTGCCGGCGCCGGCGGCGGTGGCCCGGCCGGCGCGATGCCAGTCAGTGGAGGAACGTCGTGAGATCGGCCGGTTCGCCGGGCACCCGTGGGCCCCGGCCAGCGTCAAGCGTCGACCGGCCGCGGCTGCTGGCCTGGGAGGTGCTTCGGGCGGTGGACGAGCGCGGCTCCTACGCCAACCTGCTGCTGTCGTCCCTGTTGGCGGGCAGCGGACTGTCCGCCCGGGACCGCGGGTTCGTCACGGAGCTCGCCTACGGTTCCCTGCGCGCGCAGGGCACCCTCGACGGGGTGCTCGACACGGCGACGAGCCGACCCGTCCACACCATCGACCCGCCGGTGCGCGACGCGCTGCGCCTGGGCGCCTACCAGCTGTTGCGGACCAGGGTCCCGGCCCGCGCGGCCGTGGCCAGCACCGTCGAGCTGGTCCGCACGACGAGCGGCGAGCGCCCGGTCCGCTTTGCGAACGCCGTGCTGCGTCGGGTGGCCGCCCGGGTAGCCGAGACCGGCGGCGATCTCGCCACGATGCTGTCCGCGCCGCAGTTCGACGTCGACCCTGTCGGTCACCTGGTGGTCGTGACGACGCATCCCCGCTGGATCGTTGAGGTCGTCGCGGAGGCCCTGGCCGGCGACCTCACGGCGACCCGCGCCGCGCTGGAGGCAGACGACGCCCGACCCGCGGTACACCTGGTCGCCCGCCCGGGCCGGGTGGACCGTGACCAGCTGCTCGCTGAGGCCGCGCAAGCAGGTCTGACCGCCCGGCCCGGCTCCTATTCGCCGTATGCGGTACGCCTCGACGGCGGGGACCCGGCGGGGCTGCCCGCCGTGGCCGCGGGCGCGGCCGCCGTGCAGGACGAGGGCAGCCAGCTCGTCACCCTGGCCTTGGCCCGCGCGGCGACGGTGGGCCGCGACCTCGGGCTGACCGTCGACCTGTGCGCGGGTCCCGGCGGGAAGGCGGCCCTGCTCGCCGCGCTGCTCGGCGGCTCCGCCTCATCGGACAGGCTGGGTCTGCCGGCCAGGCTGGGTCCACCGGACAGGCCGGCCCTGATCGCGGTCGAGCCCCGGGCGACCCGGGCGGCCATGGTGGCCCGGTCCCTGGGCGGCGCGGCGCGGGCCTGGACGGTGCGCGCC
>NZ_CDWTNB010000045.1:0-25696 GCF_977947065.1 Frankia sp. CgJB1 | reverse complement strand
TGAGACCGGGGCCGTCCCTTCCCCGAGGCGGCCCCACCTGATCCCTCCCCGCCTGCACGCCCTTCGTCAGGGCACTCCGTGAGCACGGTCGCAGGCGGGGAGGCACCACACCCCCCGCCCATCCCCAGACCGGGGCCGCCGCCAATGATGCCGGCGGCCCCCTCCATCCCTCCCCGCCCGCGAAGTCCCTCCGCCCCGGCTCGTCCCCGGGGTGCCGGCTCGCGGGTGGGGAGGCTCCATCACACGCGAGGAGACAGACGCATGGGGTGAACCGACCCCGGCACCCCGGTGGGCACACCGTTGGACTGGCACCGGGCGGCCTGCGCCCCCGCGGCCCAGTTCGCCCGCGACGGCGCGGAAGCCGTCATCCAATACCGGTATGCCAGCGAGGTCCACGAGCTCCGGATGCCCGGCGTCATCTGGTCCGGCCTCGTCCAAGAGGCCCGCGTGGCCACGTTCACCACGCTGACCGCCGAGTGGACGGAGTGGGCGGTCGCCGGCGGCCTGGTCCGCCACGCGGACGGCCACGTTGACCTGCGCTACGGCTAGCTGGGCCTCCGGGACACATCCGCCTGCCCGCCACGATCTGGGATCAGATCCTCGCCGCGATCCGCGCACACGCCATCGACGGCCTCGACCGGTGACGGTCTGGCTCCAGCTCTGCAAGGACTGCAACGGTTTCGCGGTGCGGATCGGTGTCTACGCGACCAGCTACGGCCGTCCGCTCACGCTGATCTCATACCGCCCGTTCGCGGCGAGGTGGCGGACAAGCGCGCCGCGCTCACCCGTCTCGACGACCACCTGAGCGGCGCCTGACCGGACCACTCCCCCACGGTGGCCCCGGGCGCGTTGCTACACCCGTTGCTACACCCGCGGCGATTCACGGCTTTCGAGCGCCCCGATTGCCGCCATGGGGGGCATGGGGGGGCTCGGCCCCAGCAGACATCGCGGCTGGCGGCGAAGCTTCCCGAAGGGAAGCAAGCATGAAAGACCAGCCCGTGGGCGCGGCAGGGATCGAACCTGCGACCACTCGCTTGTAAGGCGAGCGCTCTCCCGCTGAGCTACGCGCCCGGGAGATGACGAGGTCAACTAAGACTACGCAGCGGCGAGCCCCGGCGGGAGCCGGCCCTCCACGACTCCCCAGACGCAGGCCGGCTCCCGCAAGGACGATCTTAGAGGATGGCGAGCGCCTTGAGGTACTCGGCCTGGTCCCGCGCGTCGGGGATGTTGTTGACGACCTTCCAGCGGACGACACCCTCCTTGTCGATGACGAAGGTGCCCCGCAGGGAGATGCCCCGCTCCGCGTTGAAGACGCCGTACGCGCTCGCGACGGCGCCGTGCGGCCAGAAGTCGGCGAGCAGCGGGAACTCGTAGCCCTGCTGGTCGGCCCAGACCTTGTGGGCGAACGGCGAGTCGACCGACACGGCCAGCACCTGGACGTCGTCGTTCTGGAACGAAGCGAGATCGTCCCGCACGGAGCACAGCTCGCCCTGGCAGACGCCGGTGAAGGTCAACGGGTAGAACAGCAGGACCACGTTGCGCTTACCCTGGAACTCGGACAGCGTGACAACCTCGTTGTTCTGGTCCTTCAGTGAGAAGTCCGGGGCGACGGAGCCAACCTCGACGGCCATGGGCTCTTCCTCTCCACAACGGTGGGGAACTGATCAGGGACCGGTGACCACAACGGATGATCACTACGGCGACGGGCCCCGCGCCAGATCCGGCGAGGGTACTCACCGATCGGCACGGATGTCCCGATCCAGCATGCCATTGCCGGCTACCTCGAAGCTGGCCGCCCATCCGCGGCGTGCCCTACACGACCTTCCGGATCTCCGCCATATCGCCTGGAACCGCACCCGACCTGGATGTTCACCCGCGTGCTCGGCAATCAGATCACGGCGATCAGACCGGGATGGAAGGTGTCCTTCCCGATCCGGTGACCCCGATGCGGCGGGTGTGCGGGTTTTCGAGGCCAGAGTGCCCTAGTCTGGCCGATCGACGCGGGAGCCGCACCGGCCGGACATGCGTGGGGGCATGGTGCCGTGCCCCGCGGCCGCCACTGGTATGGACACCGATGAGGACAGGGCCACTTTGACCAATCAGAGTTCCACCCCGCACGGATACCCCGCTCAGGAACCTCACCCGATCGACGGACCGGGCACATCCACCGGCGGATTTCCGATCTATGCGTTTCGTGAGTCTCTGACCGGCCACGAACCGCAGCAAGGCTACCCCGCCACCCCCGACTATGGGACACCGGGCCTGGCCGGACCACCTGGCTCCCCCGACACGTTCCAGGGGTCCGGCCTACTCGGGAGGAGGCGCAACCCCTTCGCGGTGTGGCTGGGTCTTCCTCTGATCACCCTGGGTGTCTACCCGTTCGTCTGGATCTACCGGACGAACAAAGAGCTCGCCGAGTATGACCGGCGCATCGAGGTGAACCCGACGCTGTCGCTGCTGGCCTTCCTGATCGGCTGGATGATCATCTTCCCACCGTTCGTCGCGGCCTGGCGGCTCGGCACCCGCGTCCGTAGCGCCCAGCGTGCGGCCGGGGTAGCCGAGACGAATCCGGTCCTGGCCTTCGCTCTCTTCCTCATCGGCGGCGGCGCGTTGGTCCTGCAGTTCGGAATCAACCGCATCTGGGACCGCTACCCCGGGGCGGTCGAGGGCCAGCAGGTGCCGCTCTACCGGTAACCGCTCTACCAGTGACCGCCCGCCGCCCGGCCCACCCCGAACGCCGCCCGCGGCGGCCGGAGGCGCCCATACACCCCGCATCCGTCCCCGAGGCACGCGAGCACGGCGGCGCACGCCCGCCTCGACCCGGACCCCGAAACCGAGGGAACCGGGCCGGACCGACCCATGCCCGGCCGGGCCGGCCGGACCGGGCACCTTATGTCAGCGGTGGCGCACCCGCTGCGACTTCGGCGCCGCCAGCCGCTGGCCGGACCACTCCTGGGCGACGCTCAACGTGCTGGTCTGGACGAGACCCGCGGTGGGCACCGCGTCCAGCACGTCACTCGGCTCGACATGGCCGGCACGCCCGGCCTTGGGCGTCAGCAGCCAGATCACGCCGTCGTCGGACAGCTGCCGCCGTGCGTCGATGAGGGCGTTCGCCAGGTCCCCGTCATCCTCCCGCCACCACAGCAGGACGATGTCGACGACGTCGTCGGAGTCCTCGGGGACAAGCTCGGTCCCGCTGGCGCTCGTGACGGCGTCCAGCAGGTCCTGGGCGATGTCGTCGTCCTCGTTAAGCGACTGCACCTGGGTCCCGGCGGAGACTCCCAGCCGCTCCGCTCGGCGCTGACCCTCGGCGTTCGCCGCGGTCGGACTCACCCTCCACTACCTCCTGCTCGTATGTTGACGCTCCGCGTAATCGCGAGGGCGTCCCGTCTCGGTGGACGCATCCAACGATGATCCTCATCGGCTGGTGCGCCTCGACCTAGTCCACCGGACCTTCCGGTGACTGCGCAAGTGCCACGCCGTCGGTTGTGGACAAGCGACGGCGTGGTCAGCCTGGTGTGACTCCCCGCCAGTACCCCGGAAAGAGCGGAATCATCCCGCCAGGAACGACAGCCGGACCGTTCGATCGGGGTTGTCCACGTTGAGGTCCACCAGCGCAATGGACTGCCAGACCCCGAGCGCGAGGCGGCCGTCGATCACCGGCACCGTCAACGAGGGCGGGATGATGGCCGGCATCACATGCGAGCGGCCGTGACCGAACGTTCCATGCGCGTGGCGCCATCTGCCGTCGGCGGGGAGCAGATCCGCGAGCGCCGCGAGCAGGTCGATATCACTACTGGAACCCAACTCGGGGATGGCCACGCCGGCCGTGGCATGCGGCACGAAGACCGACAGCAACCCGTCGCTGGAACCGGCAAGGAACCGCCGCACATCAGGTGTGAGATCCACCACACTTTCTCGCCGGCCGGTGCGCACGGACAGCGTCGTCGTCTTCATCCGGGTCGCCATCAGGGTGATTGTCCACCACCGCGGGGCCCGGCATCGGCCGCACTACGGACGACAGGCCAACAACGCAACGCACATCGCCCAGGTCTCGACTCGGAAGTAACCAAGACGTACGTGACGAGGCCGCCGCGATGGAGCACGATGGTCCATGACATACCCGTTCTCCGGGTAACCTCCCCCCTCGGCCGTCAAGGGTCGGTCGATCACCCAGAGTTCAGGCATCGTATGGGATGAGCGAGCGGCCGGGATGCGGCGGCGCATTGATCATGCATGTTCCCACCCGGTGCGTTGCAAAAGGGACAACTAGGCCGGCGATCGTACGATCAGGACCTTTTCGCATGATCGCGACGGCCCCGGGAAGCTCGAGGAGCAGGAGAAGGCGTGACGCAGGACACAACCCGGAAGTTCTCGGTCATCACCGACGGGCTACCGAGTCAGCTGCCGGACATCGATCCCTCCGAAACCAGCGAGTGGCTGGAGTCGCTCGACGCCGTCATCGAGGAGTCCGGCCGCGGCCGGGCCCGCTTCATCATGCTGAAGCTCCTCGAACGGGCCCGGGAGAAGGCGGTCGGTGTTCCCGGTCTCACCAGCACCGACTACATCAACACCATCAGCCCGGAGCAGGAGCCCTGGTTCCCCGGCGACGAGCACATCGAACGCCGCATCCGGGCCTATATCCGGTGGAACGCGGCCATCATGGTGAGCCGCGCCAACCGCCCCGAGTTCAATGTCGGCGGTCACATCGCGACCTACGCCTCGAGCGCGAGCCTCTACGAGGTGGGCTTCAACCATTTCTTCCGCGGCAAGGACCATCTCAGTTCCTCGCCGGGAAGCGCCTCGGGTGACCAGATCTTTATTCAGGGCCACGCGTCCCCGGGCATCTACGCCCGCGCCTTCCTGGAAGGCCGGCTGACGGAGAAGCAGCTCGACGCCTTCCGGCGCGAGGGCGAGTCGGGCGGCCTGTCGTCCTACCCCCACCCGCGGCTTATGCCTGATTTCTGGGAGTTTCCCACGGTTTCGATGGGGATCGGGCCGATCAACGCCATCTATCAGGCCCGGTTCAACCGCTACCTGCTCAACCGCCAGATCAAGGACACCTCGAACAGCCGGGTGTGGGCGTTCCTCGGCGACGGCGAGATGGACGAGCCGGAGTCGATCGGCGCGCTGGGCGTGGCCGCCCGCGAGGAGCTCGACAACCTCATCTTCGTGGTCAACTGCAACCTGCAGCGCCTCGACGGCCCGGTCCGCGGCAACGGAAAGATCATGCAGGAGCTGGAGTCGCTGTTCCGGGGCGCCGGCTGGAACGTCATCAAGGTGGTCTGGGGCCGCGACTGGGACCCGCTGCTGGCCAAGGACACCGACGGCGTGCTGGTAAACCGCATGAACACCACGCCGGACGGGCAGTTCCAGACCTACTCGACGTCGTCGGGCGAATACATCCGGGAGCACTTCTTCGGCTCGGACGCCCGGCTGCGCCGGATGGTCGCGGACCTCTCCGACGACGATCTGCGCAAGCTCTCCCGCGGTGGCCACGACTACCGCAAGCTCTACGCGGCCTACAAGGCGGCGACCGAGCACGCGGGCCAGCCCACGGTCATCCTCGCGCACACCATCAAGGGCTGGACCCTGGGCAAGGACTTCGAGGCCCGCAACGCCACCCATCAGATGAAGAGGCTGACCAAGAGCGAGCTCAAGGAGTTCCGCGACCGGCTCTATCTGGCGATCCCGGACTCGGCGCTGTCAGGTGACCTGCCGCCCTACTGCCACCCCGGGCCGGACTCCGAGGAAATCGCGTACATGCGGGAACGCCGGGCCGCACTCGGCGGGTCGATCCCGCGGCGGGTCGTGCGGGCCAAGCCGCTCCCCCAGCCGCCAGCGAAGATCTTCGACGAGCTCCGGAAGGGCTCCGGCAAACAGCCCGTCGCCACGACGATGGCCTTCGTCCGGCTGCTGAAGGACCTCATGAAGACCAAGGAGATGGGCGCGCGTTTCGTGCCGGTCATCCCCGACGAGGCCCGCACCTTCGGCATGGACGCGATGTTCCCGACGGCGAAGATCTACTCGCCGCACGGGCAGCGCTACGAGGCCGTCGACCGCGAACTGCTGCTGTCCTACCAGGAGTCCGAGACCGGTCAGATACTGCACGAGGGCATCAGCGAGGCCGGATCGATGGGCTCGGTGATCGCCGCCGGCACAGCGTACGCCACCCACGCGCAGTACATGATCCCGGTCTACGTCTTTTACTCGATGTTCGGCTTCCAGCGCACCGGCGACCAGATGTGGGCGCTCGGCGACCAGCTCGGCCGCGGGTTCCTGCTCGGGGCGACCGCCGGTCGGACCACCCTCAACGGCGAGGGCCTGCAGCACCAGGACGGCCACTCCCTGCTCCTGGCCTCGACTAACCCGGCCTGCGTGGCCTACGACCCCGCCTTCGCCTTCGAGGTGACGCACATCGTCCGGGAGGCGCTCGACCGAATGTACGGCGAGCGGGACGACAACGTCTTCTACTACCTCACCGTCTACAACGAGCCGGTGCCGCAGCCGGCCGAGCCCGCGGGTCTCGACCCGGCGCAGATCATCTCCGGAATGTACCGGTTCCGCTCGGCCGAGGGCCTGGTCCGCGGGCTTCCGGCGGCGGGGGCCGGCGTGGACTCCCCGCCGCGGGCCCAACTGCTGGCCAGCGGGACTTCCATCCACTGGGCGCTGGCGGCGCAGGAGATCCTTGCCGCCGACTTCGGGGTCGCCGCCGACCTGTGGTCGGTGACCTCGTGGAACGAGCTTCGGCGGGAGGCGCTCGACTGCGACCGTGCCAACCTGCTCAACCCCGAGGCCGACGATGCCGTGCCGTACGTGACCCGCGCTCTCGAAGGGGCCGCCGGCCCGGTCGTGGCGGTCTCCGACTGGATGCGCGCGGTGCCCGACCAGATCTCCCGGTGGGTTCCGCAGCCGTTCACCTCGCTGGGCACTGACGGGTACGGCCGCTCCGACACCCGGGCCGCCCTGCGCCGGCACTTCAAGGTCGACGCCGAGTCGATCGTCGTCGCGACCCTGGAAGCCCTCGTCCGGGCCGGTGAGGTCAAGGCCACCACGGTCGGGGACGCGATCAGGCGATTCGGGCTGCGCGCCGGCGAGGCCGGCCTGAACGGGCCCGAGGCGATCGTGGCCAGCACCAGGATCGTGGCCAGCACCGAGCAGGACGAGCGGCCGATCTCGGGCTGACCGACCCACCCAGGCCCCGGAGCGCCCGGCCCCGGGATTGCCCGGGCATCCGGGCCATTCGGGGCCTCCCCTGCGCCGACGGAGCCACCTGCGGGCTCCCCGGTGCCGGGGAGCCCGAGGTCACGGTGCCGGACCGGACCCCCGCGGGGCCCACCCGGCGCGGAGCCCCGGGTAGCGGGTCCGGAAGGTGGGGCCCGCGCGATGGAGCCCACCGCGTTCGGGCCATCACCTCCAGGCCGGCCCGTCCGGCCCATCCGGCCCACCGCATTCGGATCGGTACCTCCGGGCCACCCCGACTGGGCGCCGGGCCGCGCGCCGGATCCCCTTGGCGCCCGATCTCGGCCCCGCGACCTCGGGTTTCATTCTCCGGGCCCACCGCGTTGACCTTCTGCATCCGGGCGCACCTGGTTCCGGCGCGCCCGGTCCGGACCTCCCGGAGGAGTTACCCAGCGCATCAGCACTGTCCGTGATGAACCCCACCGCGCTTGGCTTCATCGGGGTCCACCGCCGTCCCCGATTCGGCTACGCCCCGGGGCTTTCGCGGTACCCCATGTTCCACTCGATGACGCGTTGAGTTCCGCATCGCCGCCGCGGACACTAGTCTCTCGAGGGTGATGTCCAAAGGTTGGTCACGCGGCGTTACCAGCCGCGAAACCGCCGGCAGCGAAGCCTCCGGCACGTACTCCCGACCCCCGTCGGTGTCGGAGAGCAACGAAAACCCGCCTGCCGATCACCGCACGGCCACTTCGCGGTCCGGTACGGTCAGGCATCTGTCAGGTCGCTGTCAGTTCAATTGTCAGGTCAATCAGGAGCCGGCCGGCCAGCCGACCGGCCGGCGCGCGGCTGCGGATCGCGACGAGGCCCGCGCGGCGCATGCTGCGACGGTCGAGGAGGACGAGGTGAACGGTGTCGCGACGACCACCGCACCCGCGGCGGCATCACCTGTACCGCGGACGGGCGGGAGCGCGGTGAACCCACGGCGGTCCCAGTGCGGCGGCGCGAGCCGCGCGGGCGGGACGGCGGCATGATCCTGCGGGCCCGTCGCATCGAGCGGCTGGAGGAACATCCCAACCTCCGCGGCATTCTCGGCATCCTCGCCCAACTCGTCCACACCACCGACACGGAGCTCGTCTCGCTCGCCGGCGCCTGGCGCAACTCGGGGTACCTCGCCGCAGCCCGGGACAAGGCGCTCTCCCCCGACTCGCCATTGATCGTCGAGGTGCTGGCCGCCTTCGACGCGTTGAGCGCGATCTACGCCGACGACCTCACCGGCGCGGAGTACGTCACCGTCGAACCGACGATCGCCGCCACGGCTCTGCGCGCGATGCGCGACGCGGTCGCCGCCTCCTACGCCCGGCCCATCCTCGGCCGCGCGGAGTATGCGGCGCTGATGCGTCCGTGGCGTACGGTCTACCCCCGCGCGCGCACACACGAACCCGACCTCGGCCCGGCCGCGGCGGACGTGAAGCGGGTTCTCGCGGCACTCCCGGTCCTCGCCGGGCGCTGCCACGATCCAGACAGCCTCGAGGTCTTCGACGGCCTGCTGGTGTCCGCGCTCACCCGCGACGACTCCGCGCACCAGATGGCGATGGACGCCGCCTTCGCGAGCGCCGTGGTGACCGGGCGTCGCCGGGTGTGGACCCTGGTCCGGCGCAGCGCCGCCGAGGGCTTCTGGCGGTTGTGCCCGTACTGCCGCGGCCATCGGGGCACCGATTCGAGCGAGGACCGGCGGGTCATGGAGCTGTGCGCCGACCTGGCCTGCGCGCTGCTCGTCGAGGATCTCCTCGACGCCGACCAGTTCACCCGGCTGACCAGCCCGCTGCACACGCTCATCCCGTTGCAGCACCGCCGCGGTCGCTGACGCCGCCGCGGTCCGCCCGGCTGTCGGTCCGCCCGGCTGTCGGTCCACCGGCCCGGCTCAGCCGGATGCGTCGGGCCGCCACGGCCGGTAGACGATCAGTCGGGCTCCGCCCGGAGTGATGACGATGCGTTCCACCCCCTCCGTGACCTCGCCGTCACAGGCGAACGGCAGCGGGCCGGGCTGACGGGATGAGATCGTGACCCGTTCGACCGTGTGTTGTTCGTACACCCGGCTGCGCCCGAGACGGCCGGTCAGCACCGCCCCCACCAGCCGGAGCCGGGGAAGCGGCGCCGCGGCGTCGACCACCCGCAGGTCCAGCAGCCCTTCGTCAAGGCGGGTGCGGTAGGTGGGGGCGAACCCGCCGGGCTGGTAGATCCCGTTGCCGATGAAGATCATCCAGACCCGGCGGTACTCGGAGTCGATCTCGACCTCGAACGGCGCTTCGTGGCGTAGCACCCAGCTCAGCGCGATGAGCATCGCCGGCCACTTGCCGATATGGCGCTCGAACCGTGCACGGATGGCGACCATGTCCGGGTAACCGCCGAGGCTCGCGGTGTTCACGAAGATACGGGAGAACCGACTGAACGTCGCGCTGATGCCCTCGGCCCGGCCGATGCCGACGGCGACCGCCGAACCCTCCCGTATCGCCTGCACCGAGTCACCCGCCCCGGCGAGTCCGACGTCCGCGGCGAAGTGGTTGAGCGTGCCCGCGGGGAAGACCGCCAGCGGCACGCCGTGCGCCAGCGCGGTCTGGGCGGCCGCGTTGATGGTGCCGTCGCCGCCGGCGACGCCCAGCACACGGGACCGCGCCGCCGCGGACACCAGCGCGGTTCTTACGTCGCCGCCCGCGTCGACCTCGACGACCCGGGCCCTGGGCAGGTCGGCCCGCAGCACGGCGAGCAGGTCCGTGTGGTTACCCGGACCGGAACGAGCGTTCACCACCACCGTGAGGCCGTCGCCGTCGGGCAGGGCAGGCGCCCACGCCGACACGGGGCTGGCCCGGGCAGGGGCCCACGGCCGACGCGGCATCACCTTCGTCGTCAGCAGGCCCGCCCCGATCCCCAGCAGCACGCCGGCGGCCACGTCCCCGGGATAGTGCACCCCGACATACACCCGGGAGAACGCCACCGTGGCGGCGAGCGCGGCCACCGGCACTGCCGCGCCGGGCGCGTCCAACGCGACTCCGGTGACGAAGGCGGCCGCCGACGCCGCGTGCCCGGAAGGGAACGAGAACGTCGTGAGATCCTCGCGAAGCCGCCGCAGCGGGGGAATCGTGTGAGTCGGTGGGCGGTCCCGGCGGAACACCACCTTCATCGGCCCGTTGGCGAGGACGCTCGCGACTCCCAGGGCGAGCAGGCCACGGGCGGCCGCCAGGCGACGGCGTCCCTTCGTCGCACCGAGCGTCCCGGCCACCCCCCACCAGAGCAGACCGTGATCGGCGGCATGAGACAGCCGCGGCAGCACCGGGTCGAGCAGCGGTCTGCCACCGGCCAGCGCCGCGAACAGCGACCGGTCCGCCCTGGTGAAGGCGTGCAGGAACGTCCGGCCCAGCGCGATGTCACGGCGCATGAGGATCCGGGCACGCCGACCGACCCGGCTCTCCGCGGGCCAGCGGAGAGCGGTCCCGGTTCCCGGCCTCGTTACCGGCCTTGACCCCACGCCGGCACCGTACCCGTAACGGGGACACCCAGATCAACTGGGATGAACCTCACATCCTCCCGAACCCCGCGGGAGGAGCGAGCAGAAGGAGCTCGCTGTCAGGCCGCGGCTGTCAGAGCGCGCCTGTTCAGAGCGCGCCTGTCAGACCGCGACCGGGGCCTGGCTCGCCCATCTCGGAGCCGGCGGCCATGCCACGCCCCCGGGCCGGGGCAGCGCCCGTCGTGGCTCGACGGTGCGACCTGTCGGCAGGATCTCGCCGGTGTCCTCGAACAGGATCACCCCGTTACACAGCAGGATCCAGCCCTGGTCCCAATGCTGGCTGGCCACCCGGGCGGCGTCACGATCCACACTGTCCGCCGTGGGGCAGGGCGGGAAGTGCGGGCAACCACGTCGCCGGGGTGCGGCTGCGCGTGAGGCGCCGGCGGGCAGGGGATCGGAGGACGGCTCGGGCGAGGATGGCTCCGGGTCGTCGGAGGGCACCGGGGACGCCGATGCCGGGTCTGAAACGCGAACAGCTTGCACGAGCACCAGACGTTACGCCTCTCCGTAAGAAGCGTCACACCGAGGCGCGGGTGAAGGGGCCGACATGTCTGCGACCCCGGCCCGCAAGTCGGCGTGGACAATGGCTGTGACCAGCGCGGATGCGAAACACGGCACATCGGGAACCAGCCGGGCGGACCACGGGGTGCCTACAGCGAGATGCCGGTAATAGGACCGGACCATCGGATCGGTAGATTACGGGGCGGTGGCCGAGCGGTTCCGCCACCCTGACCGCAACAATGACGTGGGCCGGTTCCGCTGATGCGCCCACCTGCATGAACGGCGCCCGTTGCCCCCGGCGACCGGGCATCGACACGGCAGGGCCACGGACAGGCACCAGTGAACGGCCACGGACCCGGACATGCCCGGCCACAAGGGGGTACGGACGATGGACGGCGCCACGAGTGTCGGTACCGATACCTTCGGGGGCCTCCCCACCGGCGGGGGTTCCGGCCCGCGTGCCGGCGGAAAGCCGGTCGAGGTGTCGGTCGTCATGCCGTGTCTGAACGAGCAGGAGTCGGTCGGCATCTGCGTACACAAGGCCCTTGCGGGACTGGCCACCGCGGGTGCCGCGGGCGAGGTCGTCGTTGTCGACAACGGGTCCACGGACCGGTCGGTGGACGTCGCCGCCGCCGCGGGTGCCCGGGTCGTCCGCGAGACCCGGCGCGGCTACGGCAACGCCTACCTGGCCGGGTTCGCCGCCGCCCGAGGCCGGCTGATCGTGATGGGCGACGCCGACGACTCCTACGACTTCTCAGATCTGGGCGTCCTGCTCGCTCCGCTGCGCGCCGGGCGGGCCGACTACGTGCTCGGGTCGCGCTTCGCCGGGGAGATCCTGCCGGGAGCGATGCCCTGGCTGCACCGTTACGTCGGCAACCCCGCACTCACCGGCATCCTGAACCGGCTGTTCGACGTCCGTTCCTCCGACGCGCACTCGGGCATGCGGGCCTTCAGCCGAGAGGCGTACCTGCGTATGCAGCTGCGCTGCGAGGGGATGGAGCTCGCCTCCGAACTGGTGATCGCCGCGGGCCGCGCCGAGCTGCGGATCGAGGAGGTGCCGATCACCTACCATCCGCGGGTCGGGGCCTCCAAGCTGCACTCCCTGCGGGACGGTTGGCGGCACCTGCGGTTCATGCTGCTGCTGGCGCCGAGGCACCTGTTCGTGCTGCCCGGCCTGGTGCTGCTGGCGCTCGGGATCGCGGGCCAGGCGGCGCTGCTGCCCGGCTCGCTCAATCTCGGCTTCCACCGGCTGGACCTGCACTTCTCGATCCTGTTCGCGCTGCTGGCGCTGCTCGGCTGGCAACTGGTGCTGCTGGGGGTCTGCGCCGACGTCCACAACCACGCCCTCGGCTGGCAGGAGCGCCGCCGCTGGCCACTGCCGCTCATCCACCGCCTGTTCACCCTCGAACGCGGGCTTGCGCTCGGCGCGGGCCTGTTCATCGTCGGATTCGTCGTGGACGTGGTCGTCCTCATCCGCTGGCTGGCCAACAATCTCGGGCCGCTCAACGAGATGCGCCCGGCACTGCTCGCGATGACGCTGATGGTGCTGGGCGCGCAGACCGCCTTCGGATCCTTCTTCCTGCGGCTGCTGACCGCCGGGCCCAGCGGGGGGCATCAGCGGGCGTCGGCCCGCGGTACCCGTGCCGGCACGGGCCCTGACGCGGGCGCGGTTGCGAGTGCCGGCCCAGGCTCCACCCGGGTCGGGACAGACTCCACCCGGGCCGGGGCGAGCGGCCCACGGGCCGACACGCCCGGTCTCGGCCCGTTCTTCGAGGCGCCGGAACACCCGGCCGAGGTCGTCAGGTTCTGAGAACGGCGGATATTCATCATGGCCGTCCTGGGCAGACGCCGCTTTCCACCGCTGCCCGGCGACGCCGCGCCCGTCTCCCTACGCGATCCCGCTGTCCTCGGGGATGACCCCGCGGATGACCTCGCCGCCCCGGGCCGGGTGCCGTCCGGGGAGCACCCCGGCCCGCTCTATGGCCCGAACGCGCGGCGCCGTGCATCGGGTCCGGCCTCCGCCCAGCCGGCCCGACCCGCCCGGCCGGTCGCGCGGCATCTACCCTTCGCGGTTCTCCTGGTCGCCGGGATGACGCTGCGGGTGGTCACCGGGCACGCCTACCGGCCGGCGTTCGAGTTCAACGGCGACTCCTATGCCTACCTGCGACTTTCCACCCTGCACGCGCCCGACCCGATGCGGCCGGCCGGCTACCCCGCCTTCCTGCGCCTGCTGTCGCACACCGGCGACCTGTGGTGGGTGACAGTGGTCCAGCACGTCGCGGGCCTGGCGCTCGGGGTGGGGATCTACGTCCTGCTGGTCCACCGCCGAGTGGCGGCCCCGGTAGCGGCCCTCGCCGCCGCGCCGGTCCTGCTGGACGCCTACCAGCTTGTCCTCGAGCACTACGTGATGGCCGAGACACTGTTCGCGGTCCTGCTGGTCGCCGCGATGATCGCCCTGACCTGGTCGGCACGACCGTCGGTGTGGGCGTGCGAGCTCGCCGGCCTGTTACTGGGCGGGGCGGGCCTGGTCCGCACCATCGGGGTCGCCATGGGTGTGCTCGCCGTGGGCTACCTGCTTCTTCGTCGCGTCGGATGGCTCCGGTCCGCCGCCTTCGCCGTGATGCTCGCCGTTCCACTCGTCGGCTACGCGGGCTGGTTCCACACCGCGCACGGGAAATACGCGCTCACCGGTGGGGACGCGGTGTGGATGTACGGCCGGGTGGCACCGATCGCCGAATGTGATCGCCTGCACCTGAGCACACGCCAGCTCGTCCTGTGCTCCCCGCATCCGGTGACGGGGCGGCCCGATCCCAGCTACTACGTCTGGAACGGCAACAGCCCGCACTGGCGGCTCGACATGCCCGACGACAAGCGGGACGCGCTGCTGCGCGACTTCACCCGCCAGGTCATCCGGTATCAGTTCGGTGACTACGCCCGGATGGTCGGCGGGGAGATCGCGCACTACTTCGCCCCGGGCCGACCGGTCGGGCACCGCGACTGGCCGGACGCGACCTGGCGGTTCCCGACCGGTGACGAACCGCGCTACCTGCACAACAACGAGCCACTGCTCGGCTTCCACGGGGACGCGCCCACCCGCGTCATCCGCGAGCCGTCCGCCGGTTTCCTGCGGAGCTACCAGCGTCTCGTCTTCACGCCCGGTCCGGCCCTGGCCGCGATGATGATCGTCACCATCGCCGCGATCATAACCCCGGACCGGGACCGCCGTGCGTCGCCGGGAAACCACAGCACCCGGCGCCGGGGAGGTCTGCGGGACCGGGCCGCCGAAGATCGACGGCTGCGGGCGGACATGGCCCTCCTCGTGGCGGCCGGGGCCGCCACGCTCATCGTCCCGGCCGCGACGGTGTGCTTCGACTACCGCTACCTGCTCCCCGTCCTCGTGCTCTTCCCGCCTGCCGCCGCGCTCGCGACCCGCCGCTTCGTACTGCTCAGTCGAGCCCCAACCGGGGTGCCTCGATCGCCGGGCAGGTGTCCATGACGACGTCCAGCCCGGCCTCGCCCGCACGCACCGCGGCAGCCTCGTCCCGCACGCCGAGCTGGAG
This sequence comes from Frankia sp. CgJB1, assembly GCF_977947065.1. NCBI lineage: Bacteria > Bacillati > Actinomycetota > Actinomycetes > Frankiales > Frankiaceae > Frankia > Frankia sp. CgJB1. Next base: position 10,891 of record NZ_CDWTNB010000045.1, on the reverse strand, counting down.
CCAGACACCCTTCGCGCCGATCTTCACTGCCTCGTCGACGACCGGGCCGGCGAACTCCGACCGGACAAACAGGTCGACGACGTCGACGGGGAACGGGATCTCGCTCAACGTCGCGTATCCCTGCTCCCCCGCGACCGTAGGCGCCGAGGGGTGCACAGGTACGACACGCTTGCCGTGCCGTCGCAGGTAGTCCGCAATGCTGTAGGCGGTCCGGCGGGTGTCGTTGGACAGCCCCACCACCGCCCAGACCTCGGTGTCGGTGAGCATGCGGCGAATGGTGTCGTCGTCTCCGAAGCGCATACCTGCATAACCGCCCATGCCACCCGGTTCATCCGGACCGCGGAAGGGCTTCTCGGCTCCCGGCAATGATGGCTACCGTTTCCCCGCATGGGGGCGAGAAGCGCGAGCCCCGGTGGAGGCGGGCGCATAGGATCTTCACGTGGAGAACGTGGAGCTTTCCCCGCTTCCGGCCGCCGGAGGACGGCTGGCCGGCGGGACGGGAGCCGGCGGTGAGTGACAAGCACGAGGTGACGCTGTCCGCCTCGGCCGAGCGGGACCTGTCGAAGCTGGCCGAGCTCACCCGCGGCGAGGTCCGCCGGTTCCTCGACGGTGCCCTGCGCGACGATCCGCGCAAGGCCGGCACTCCGATCCCCGGCGAGCAGGTCGGCATGCACGAGGCCAGCGGGCGGACCTGGCGGATCCTCTACCGGATCGACGCCAACACCTGTTCTGTGCGCGTCATGGTCGTCGCGCCGCGAGGAGCCCGCTCCCGGGTCGTGCCGACGATCGGCAACGCCCGCCCCGCCACCGGATGGCGCCGCGTCTGAACCTGTGGGAGCGGAGGCGGTCAGCGGTCACGAGACTCGTACGGTCAGTCAGGTAACGTTGACGCCGAAGTCCAGGGCGATCCCGCGCAACCCGGAGGCGTATCCCTGGCCGACGGCGCGGAACTTCCACTCCCCACCGTAGCGGTACAGCTCGCCGAAAATCATCGCCGTCTCCGTGGAGGCATCCTCGGTGAGGTCGTAACGGGCCACCTCCGCGCCGTTCGTCGCGTCCGTCACCCGGATGAACGCGTTACGGATCTGGCCAAAGGCCTGCCGACGCGAGTCGGCATCGTAGATGGACACGGTGAACACGACCTTCGCCGCCTGCGGGGTCAGCGTCCGCAGGTCGACGTTGATCTGCTCGTCGTCACCGCCGCCGCCACCGACCAGGTTGTCACCCAGGTGCTTCACCGCACCGTCCGGACTCACCAGATTGTTGAAGAACACGAAATAGCCGTCGGAAAGGACCCGGCCGGCGTCATTCACAATGATCGCGCTGGCGTCGAGGTCGTAGGCGGCACCGGTGGTCTGCCGCACCTGCCACCCCAGGCTCACCGTCACCGCAGTGAGGTTGAGGACGACCTTGCTCAGCGAGACATTGCCGCCCTTGGACAGCGACACGGAGGTCATATCCTCACCCTAATACCAATGGTCCCCGCCCTGCCGACCGGCGGGCCCTACGGCTCGATCAGGCGCCACCGGTCTGGTGTTCCCGGCTCGGAACGCGCCGCGCCGGTTGCCTCCAGCGTCGCGAGATACGACGTCGTGTCCATCACGGCGTTCTGCAGCGCCACCCCCCGCAGGTTCCGGAACGGCCGATGCCAGGTCACGTACCCGGCGACGTCCCAGACCCACGAGGCACCCGCGCGCAGTCCCTCGACGACCTCGGACAGCCGGCCGGCGTGATGCGCGTCGAGCTCCGCGAGCCGGCGCTCCAGCCCGGTGAACCGGTGCTCGTGCGCCGGCAGCACCTCCTCGGCAGGCAGGCCCCGCAGCCGGGCCAGCGAGCGCAGGTAGTCGCCCAGCGGATCAGGAGCAGCCTCCTCCGGCGCGGGTACCCCGACCGCTGTCGAGGGCAGAACGTGGTCCCCGGAGAACAGCAGCCGGTTGGTCGGCTCCCAGAAGCAGAGGTGTCCCGGCGAATGGCCCGGTGTCCACAGTGCGGTGAGATCCCAGCCCGGGATGTCCGGCCGGTCGCCGTCCTCGATGAGGATATCGGGTCGCGGCAGGCCCCGGGCCGGCTGCTGGTAGCCCGCCAGCAGGCGCTCGGTCATCTCGGCGGGCGCCCCAGCCCGGGTCATCAGCTCGGAGATCCGGTCAGCGTAACCATGTTCGAAGTGCCGGAGCATCGCCTCGTCCAGGGGATGCAACGAGACCCACGCCCCGGATGCCTCCCGGATCCGGGGCGCCAGGCCATAGTGGTCCAGGTGCGCATGGGTCACCACGACGCCCTGCACGTCGGCCACCGACATCCTGATCATCGCCAGTCCGGCCTGCAACGCGTCGAACGCCTCGTCGAAGTCCCAGCCGGCGTCCATCAGGAACGGGCCCGTGGAAGTCTCGAAGACGTACACGAACACGTGCGCCGGTTTGGCCCAGGGCAGCGGGACGGGGATACTCCACAATCCCGGACGCACCTGCTCGACCGGCGGCAGGGGTCGACGCCACCGCGCGGCACCGTCCCGGCCGGCCCGCTCCACGGCCGGCTGCGGCCCGGTCTGACGCGGCACACCGACATCCCCGAGAGCAGCGTCCACGACCTCACCCACCCGTTTTCTCCGGCGCCCGGCGGCGCGTGCATCGCGTACCGCGGCGCCCCGGACCTGCAACACCCGTCTCTGGGCCTGCGCCACCCGTCTTTGGATGATGCCGCGCCCCTGATCGTTCCCCATCCGCGACGAATGGTCGTCGCGATGATACCTTCACCACCCGACGAAACCTTGGCGCGTCCTGGCCAATCTGTCGTGCTATACCGTGCCGTCCGGTACCCCCCGAACCGGGCGGCACCATACTTTCCCACCGCCACCGCTGCCACCACCGCCACCACCGCGCCGATCAGGAGGGGCAGGGCAGAACGGTGAGGGATCCCGGTGCCCGGGAACGCCGCCCGTCGAGATCGGTCACCGTAGCCGTGTAGGTGATTGCCCCGGCCACACGGGTCGGGCCCACCGGGCCGGACCACGTCGACCGGTTACCCGTCGCCCGGTCAAGGACCAGACCAGCGACACACTCGCCCTGCCTCCGTCGGGGAGGCTCACCACGAGCTCCACGGCGAAGATGCCGGTCGCGTCGACGACGGACACCGTCACCGTGGACACCGCTGCCGGGGACGCGGTTGCCGGGGACGCGGTCGACCTGGCGGCCAGCGCGCAGCCGGACGGGTACAGCGTCGTCGGCGCCGCAACCATCGATACCACCTGTGGCGAGCCGTCGACCCTGGCGATGACCCGCACGTCGCCCCCGCCGCCCCCTCGCGGGGCCTGATCGGAACGGTCACGTCGATCGGTCCGGACGGTGCCGCCGCCCGGTCAAGAGTGATCACCAGGTGGACGACGGCCCCCGGATCGATCCGCGACCGGCCGGGCATCACGATGAGCCAGGACGGGCTGGCGCCGATCACGACGTCGACCGGCGCCGTGCCCTCGCCACGCAGGTCAAGCCGCCAGACGGAGTCGACGTCACCCAGGTCGGCCCTGGTCGAGCTCAGGCCGAGGGCCGGGCCGGAGGGCCGCGGAGCGACCGGGACGGCCGGTGACCCAGGCGGCGGTCCGGTCCGCGGTCTCGCGGCGGTCGGGGCGACCCGCGGCGGAACCGACCCGAGGCCGGCACTCGGGGAGGCCACGGGCGCGGTGGGAAGGGCTGGACCGGCACCCGGCCGAGCAGTGACCGGGGCTGCCGTCACGTCCGCCGGCCCGTCCTCGTCACCGGGCACGGGTGCCGGCGGTGCGACCGGCGCACCCGGCCTGCCTCCGGCAGGAACCCGCACGATGGTCGCCGGCCATCCGCCCACGCACAACCACCAGACCCGCAACGATGACGACCAACGCAACCACTACAGCAATGATGCGTCCCCACCGGATCGGCAGGATCCGACCTGAACGCCCCCAGGGAGAACGGTGACGTCCCGGCGATCCCGGGCCCCCGCACCATCATGCGTCATCATGACAAGATTAAGCCGACGGATTCTCGCTAGGGGACCAATTCGCTCGTTTCCGTCACGAAGTACGCTGAGATCTCTCTCGACCCTCGGGCCGAGGCGGGATGCCCCGATTCTCCCCGTTACTCCCGTTGTCCCCGTTACTCCCGTTGTCGCCGGCCTCCCGGCTCTCCCCGGTCCGCCGGCTGCGGAGCCGGCCGGGCGGCCCGCCCCGCAGCCGGCGCCCCCACCAGACCCACCATGCCAACGTCTGGGTCACCAGCGCGAAGCCGAACAGCAGATCCTCGACCGGAGCGTGTGCGATCCGCGGGCCGAGGATCCGGCGGGGGTCGTAGACGACGACGCCGAACCCGGTGAGGATCCCGTTGGAGATCAACTGGAACAATGCGATGATCGCGTAGGAAGTCCAGAAAACCCGCCGGGTCAGCAGCCGGGTCCGCAGGACCCACAGGTCCATCGCGATCGCCAGCGCGACCCCGACGACCGCTAGGGCCGTGTAGCTCACGGCCGATCACCATCGGGAGTCCCACCGGAACGCGTCGCGCTCGGATGGGCGGGCTCGGTCGCCGACGTCCCAGCCCCGCACCGCGCGCACGGCCTCCAGCGTCAGGATCGCGCACATCGGCACCACGACGAAGAACAGCAGCTCCTCCAGGGGAAGGCTCCCCGGAAGCAGGACCCCGGTGATGCGGCGCCGGTCGAAGCTCCAGTGCCCCGCGGAGACGGCGAACAGGTCCTAGGCAACGAAGATCACGATGACGGGGGCGAGGGTCAGCAGCAGCCGAACCGGCCGGGCGTACACCCGGGTGCCCAGAAACACCTCGAGCGGCGCCGTTCCGAGCAGGCATCCCGCCAGGACCGCGAGGTAGCTCAGATGGCGCATCGGTGGCTGGGGCGGAGGCTCGGACGGCGCATCGACAACTCTCAGACAGCGCGCAGACGCCGAGCGAGGGCAACGGCGCTCGCGGCCGGATCCTCGGCCCCGGTGAGGCCCCGCACGACCACCACGCGGCGCGCTCCCGTCGCGAGGATCTCATCCAGAGTATCCGGACCGACGCCACCGGTGACGAACCACGGCTTCACGCCCGGGACGAACGGAGGAGCGTGCCGCGCGGCCAGCCGGGGCAGGCCCAGGCCGACCGGCGGCCGGCCCTCCTTGGTGGGCGTGGCGTGCACCGGCCCCACGCACACGTAGTCGACGTCGGGGTCGGCGAGCGCCGCGAGGAACTGGTCGGGATCGTGCGTCGACTGTCCGATCAGCACGTCCGGGCTCACCAGGCGCCGGGCGAACCGCGGCGGGATATCGCCCTGACCGGCGTGCAGGATGTCGACCCCGGCGAAGGCGGCGAGGTCGGCACGGTCATTCGCGCTGACCAGCACTCCCCTGGCGCCAGCGACGGCCTGCACCCGCCGCAGCCCGCCGAGCTCCTCGTCCCATTCGAGCCCCTTCTCCCGGAGCTGGATCAGATCGACCCCGGGGGCCTCGGGCGTGCCGACCACGGCGCTCAGGAAGGCGTCGAACTCGGCCCGACGCGGCGTGCACAGGTACAGGCGGGCGTCGGCCAGCCGCCGCAACCGGTCCACCCGGGCCGGCCCACCGGCGCGCGGCGACGATCCCTCAACCTCCGGCGACAGCACGCACGATCTCCAGGATGTCGCCGTCGGCGAGCCGGACGGCGGGCATCTCGGACGGCGTCAGCGCCACGCCATTGTGCTCGACCACCACCGAACCGGACGGCAGGCCCAGCTCGGCGAGCAGGTCGGGCAGCGGCTGGCCACTCGGGATGCCCCGCGGCGCACCATTGACGACGACCCGCGCCCGGGCGAGCGGCTCCAGGTGCGCACGCGGGTGCGAGTGCGAGTGCGAGTGCAGCGGACGATCGACCATTTTTCGACCCTACGGGAGCAGCGCCCGCCGTGCGGGCGGTGGGTACGGCCGGGACCGGGCCGGGGCTAGAAGGCCGACGCCTGGGCCCGCCGTTTGACCTCCTTGCCACGGTTCTCGATGAGTGCCTGCATGGGGGTGCCCGGCAGGCTCGGATCCTCCCGGAAGATCCAGTCGAGCGCCTCCTCATCGGTGAACCCCGCGTCGGCCAGCACCGTGAGCAATCCGGACAGCCCCTTGACGACGGCGCCGTCCCGGATGAAATCGGCAGGCACCCGCAGGACGCCCCCCTCCCGCTGGGCCAGCAGCGTCCGGTCGCGCACCATCTGCCGGACACGGGTCACGGGAACCTGCAGCTGATCGGCGACGTCAGGCAGGGTCAGCCAGTCCATGGTCAAGAGTAAACACCCAAGTCTCGATGGCGTCGTACGGTGCCGGCGCGGCCGCGGACGTTGGCCGCGCCCCTCGGCGACCGGATGACCAGGCAGTTCCCGGCCGGGACAGTCCGGCCGGAACGGGTCAGAGCGGAGCCACCTGGGCGCCGCCCGCGGCCGCCGAGCGCACCGCCGCCTCCAGCACCGCGACCACCGGACGGGCGGTCTCCACGCCGTAGCCGGACAGCGGCCAGCCCGAGACGAGACAGTCCGCCAAGTCCCGGTGAAACATACTGCCCGAGGTGGGTGCCAGCGGGATGTGGCTGCGCACCCCGTCATGGGTGATCAGCATGAGCGACGCCGCCTCCGCCTCGAGCATCTCGGCCTCGGACCGGCGACCGGCGTGCCGTCCCAACCGCGGCACCAGCTTCCCCTCCCCGTCCCGGAAAGCCCCGCCGTCCCGGGAAGCCCCGCCGTCCAAGATCAGCGATCCGGTGGACCCGAGCACCTCGAACCGCGGGCGCCGGGCCACCGTCAGATCGGAGACCGTGACCTGCGCCTCGGCCCCGCTCGCGAAACGCAGCAGCAACCGGCTGTGGTCAGCGTTGCTGACGTGGTGCCAGACCCGCTTGACGGTGGACGCGCTGACCCATTCGACGGGCTCGTCGACGAGGGCGAGGATCTGGTCGACGCAGGCGCTGCCCCGGTCATGGAGCTGCCCACCACTGATCCGCTCGTCGTGGTGCCAGGTGCCGGCCGGCCGGCGGAACCCGCCCCGGTGGGCGTCCAGCCGCAGCGGCTCGCCGACGGCGCCGCGGTGCACGACGGCGCGGACCGCCCGGTAGCCCGGGTCGTCCCGACCCTCCGGATACACCGCGAGCACCAGGGACCGGGCCTCCGCAAGCTGGTCGGCGTCCGGGGTCGACAGGCAGAGCGGGGCGTGCACGACGACGTGTTTGCCGGCCTCCAGCGCACGACCGGCCCATTCGAGCCGGGTGTGGGTCGGTGTGGCCACGATGACGACCCCGAGATCGGGATCGTTGACCAGGTCGTCCGGGTCGTCAACGCGGCGCGGCGGGCGACCCGCCGCGTGCGCCGGGAGCCGGCCGGCACCGCCGTCACAGAGGGCGGCGAGTTCCAGACCCTCGGTCGCGTCCACCGCCGAGTGGTGCGTCCCGGTGGTGTCCGGGGTGCCCAGCAGCCCGACCCTGGCCGGCGCGGCGTCGAGCACGCCGAGGCAGTGCCGCAGCCAACGTCCCACAAGCCGGTGGTAGGCGGGATCGGCGAGCACGGCGGGACCGGTACCCAGGGTGAATATGCCGAGGCCCGTGGAGGGCCGCCAGGTGCAGACGGGATGCTCGCCCATCTCGTGCCGGACCAGGAGCAGCCGCTCCACGTCGTCGGCAATCTTGTCGGGGATGATCCAGCTTTCCCGGGGGCGGAAGTCCGCGGACCGGGCCATGACCGCGCCGCCCTGCGGCCCGACGGTCAACCGCAGGCCGTAGGGCGCGGTGGTCCGCCCCGGGATGAGACCGGACGCCTCGATGAGCAGACTTCTCGGCGGCAGCGCCCGCATGGTCGGCCCGGCGAGCAGGACCGGGACGGTCTGCCGGGCCCGGTCCAGCAACTCCTGCTCGACGTGGTCGAGCGGACGGTCGATGAGCACGAGAAGCGCGTCGGCCGACCGTGCCGAGGTCGGGCCGAGACCCGCTGCCCGCAAATGGTCGCCGAGCGCGTTCACACCGGCCAGGTTCGACACCAGGTGAATGCGAGGCACGTCTCCGCACTCTAGTGACCGTTCCTGACGTTCCGGCGATTGGGGTCGCCAAACAAGGATCCGCACAAGGATGCGCACATAACGCAATGGCCGGCAGGGGCACCAATGATCCTGATATCCAGAAATCCCGCCATCCGGCCGACCGGAACGCCGGGAACGCCGGGAACGCCGGGAAAACCCGGAACACCGGGAACGCCGGGAACGCCGGGCCGTCACCGGGCGTCATCGACTTGCCGCGGCCAGTTCCTTCATCGACACGGAGATATCGGCGAAATGCTCCCGATCCGGGATACCGTCGGCCGCCATCAACCGGCGACCGGCGACCATGTCCATCGGGCGCCCCACGGTGACCAGCGCTTCGAGACGGCCGTCCCGGGCGAACCACCCGGCCGACCAGCCGGGCGGACGCCCGCCGCCGGGCGGCACGACGACGCCCGGATCGCCCCGGAACACCAGGTCGGCCTCCGCCGAGGGCAGTCCCGCGAACTGCACCATGCGGCCGAACTGTTCCGACCAGAAATAGGGCACCGGGTCGTAGACGGCCTCCCCGCCGAGCAGCGTGGTGACCGCGACCGCGGGCGACTGCTGGGCGCAGTCCCAGTGCTCGACCCGCAGCCGCCGCCCGTAGCGACGCGACCACCAGGCGGCACAGTCACCGACCGCGACCACCGGCGGCGGGTCGCCGTCGGCATCGTCGGCACCATGGGCCCACTGGGCGGCGAGATGCTCGTCGACCACAACTCCCCGGTCGAGGGCGAGCCCGGAACCGGCGAGCCAGGCGATACAGGGCCGCACCCCGACGCCGACGACGACCTCGTCCGCGATCAGCTCCTCACCGCCGGCCAGCACCAGCCCGTCGGAGGTGACCCGCTCCACGGCCGTAGCCAGGCGCAGGGTGACCCCGGCCCGGGCGTACCACGCGATCGTGCACCGGCCCACCTGCGCGCCGAGCGCGGCGAACAGCGGCGAGGCGGCCGCCTCCACGACGGTGACCTCGGCACCGATCGCTGCCGCCGCCGTGGCGACCTCCGCGCCGATCCAGCCGGCACCGACGATGACGAGCCGGACGCCGGGGCGCAGAGCGTCACGCAGGCGCCGAGCGTCGTCAATGGAACGCAGGACCCGCTGCGGGCCGTCGCCCGGCAGGGTTACCGGCTCAGCTCCCGTCGCCAGCACCAGGCCGTCGTAGTCCAGCGGCCCCGTGTCGGTCTCCACGGTGCCCGGTCGCAGGCCGGTCGCCCGCCGCCCGAGGCACACCTCGACCCCGTCGAGGTCGAAGGGCAACGTCGTGTCGTCGATACGGCCGGAGAGCACGGCCTTGGACAGGGGCGGACGATCGTAGGGCCGGTGCGGCTCCGCCCCGAGCAGGATCACCTCTCCCGCGAAACCACGTGCGCGCACCTCGGCGGCGGCCCGGCCCCCCGCCATTCCCGCGCCCACGACGACTATTCGCTGCATTCGAGCAGACTATCGATGACCCGCGACGCCGGGCCGCCGTCACCGCACCGGGTCGACGAGCGGAAAGGCGTCCTTCCACACCGGCTCGTACCCGGCTTCGGCGAGCATCGCGGCGATCTGTGCCGGCGAACGCTCGTCGGAGATCGAGAACTGTTCCTGGGCCGTGCCGGGCGTGGTGTAGCCGCCGGGTTCGGTGGAGGAACCGGCGCTCATGGTGGTCACGGCGATGCGGACAAGCCCGTCGCGCAGCACCGCCGGCTCCCGGGTCGACAGCGACAGCGACAGGTCCGGCTCGAACAGGCGCAGGGCCGCGTACGCCTGGACGAACTCCGCGTCACCGACGACGACCGGCGGGAACCCGCTGGCACTCGGCTTGATGCGCGGCAGCGCGATCGAGACCTCGGTCCGCCAGTAGCGACGGGAGAGAAAGGATGCGTGCGCGGCCAGCGCGAGCACGTCAGCGCGCCAGTCCGGGGCGAGCCCGAGCAGCGCGCCGATCCCGAGCCGGCGCGCCCCGGCCCGGGCGGCCCGTTCGAACGAGGACAGCCGCCGGTCGTAGTCACGCTTCCAGCCGGCGACATGCACCTCGGCGTAGCGGGCCCGGTCGTAGGTCTCCTGGTAATGGACGACTCCCTCCAACCCGGCACGCACCAGCCGGGCATAGGTGTCGTCCGACCAGGTCTGGGTCTCGATGCTGATCGAGGGGAACATCGGCCGCAGCCGCTCGACCACCGCGACGAGGTAGTCGGCCGACACCTCGACGCGATGCTCGCCGGAGACGAGCAGCAGATGACGGAACCCCCGGTCGGCCAGCAGGCGTCCCTCCACTACCACCTCCTCGATACCCAGCGTGCGGCGCACCACCGGCAGGCCCTTGGCGAAGCCGCAGTAGGTGCAGGACGACAGGCAGGCGTTCGACACGTACATCGGGGCGAACAGCCGGACCGCCCGACCGAACCGGAGCAGGGTCGCCTCCCGGGCGGCAATCGCCAGCTCCTCCAACCGGGCGGTGGCCGCGGGTGAGAGCAGGATCGCCAGCTCCGCGAGACCGATCCGGGGGGTGGCTGACCCGCCGGATCCGGGCCGAACCCGCCGCAGCACCGTGCCCACCTCGGCGGACGTGGCCCGCCGCGACATCGCGGACAGCCCGGCCAGGTCGTGACCGGCAAGTTCGCGCGCGAACTCCCCTGGCGGGGCGCTCACCTGGACGCCTCGCCCACCACCGCCGCCGGCACGGGTACCGGGGACGCCGAGGGCGCGAGCGACGCCGGTGACGGGTGGGCGCCGAGGAACCCGGTGAGCGGGGAGGAGGCGGACGCCACCGTGGCCGGGCCGGCGGCCCCTCGGCCGGCCAGGAAACCCAGCCGGCCGGCGGCGGTGGCGAGCGCGAAGGCCCGCGCCATGCGCGCCGGA
>NZ_CDWTNB010000044.1:0-26035 GCF_977947065.1 Frankia sp. CgJB1 | reverse complement strand
GAGGCGGAGCCACACAGGAACATTTCTCAACACAGGTCCTTCAGACACGTTCACCAGGCTGTAGGTCATGAATGGTGCCATCTGATCCCCGGTTGTACGTGACAACGAAGATCTCCTGGTTGGAGCTGTAGTCCGCATACGGCAGCGTGGACGCGGTCTCCGGATAGACGCCTGCGGGTGGTCCCAGTCTGGCCACGACCTCGGCGTGGGTGTCGCTCCATTCCAGGCCGGCGGGCAGTTCACCTTGATAGACACCGGTGCCCGCTGTACCCGGACCGAAAAGCCTGACCTGGTGGATCCGGCCTGCGTCGGTGTTGAAAAGTATGGTCCCCGCCGCCCGGCACTGGCGCTGGAGCCCATAGATCTCGCAGCCGTTCCGGGTCGTGTAGTCGACGACGTTCGCGTCCCGCGTCGACCTGCCCAGCAGCTCGGTGTAATCTACCGCCGCGTCGGAGCCCGACAGCACGTTGGACACGGAACCGCAGCCGACGAGCGCGGCCCAGCCTAGGAGGATGACGAGCAGGCCGAAAGACCGCCCTACACCGCCCGGCGATGGATGTGCCAGCCGTGCGGGTGGGTGAGCCATCGTCCCCGTTTCGGCCCCGGCGAAGTCCATTCGCATCGTCCCCCAAGAGGATCATCCGGGGCCCGGACCCAACCAGCCGCACAGCCCCCCGTATTCCTTAATGCCCACGTCTGCCCTGGCGGCGTCAGCCCGCCGCCAGCCCACCTGGTCCGTTGCGGGTCGCCGTCTACCAGCGGCACCGGCCCGACGCCGCCGGGCCGGGTTCCCTCGACGCCCAACACGACCGGATCCGTGCGTTCCTCGACGCTCACCCCGGCTGGGAGATCGCCCTACGCTTCTCCGACGACATCTCCGGCGCCAGCACCGACCGCAAAGACCTCCACCGCGCCCTGGCCGCCGCCCGCAACGGGCTCATCGACGTCCTGCTCGTCTACCGGATCGACCGGCTCTCCCGCAACCTGCGTGACACCGTCCAACTGTTGGAAGAGCTCGACGAGGCAGAGGTCGTCTTCCGGTCGGCGACCGAGCCGTTCGACACCTCCACCCCGATGGGCCGCATGCTCCTGCAGATACTGGCCATGTTCGCCCAGTTCGAACGCGACACCATCATCGACCGCGTCGTCGCCGGGATGGAACGCAAAGCCCGCGAAGGTCGCTGGATGAGCACCCAAGCCCCCTACGGTTACCACGTCGACAAGCCCACCTGGACCCTCATCCCTTACGAACCCGAAGCCGCGATCATCCGGGCGATCTTCGAGCTCTACACCCGCCGCCGGCTCGGCGCCCGCGCGATCGCGACCACCCTCAACGACCGTGGACACCGCACCCGCAGCGGTAACCAGTGGACCGGCCACCAGGTCCTGCGCTACCTCGACAACCGCGTCTACCTCGGCGAGTCATCCTTCCGCGACATCGTTGTCGGCGACACCCACCAGCCGATCATCGACCGGGACACCTTCGACGAAGCCCAGCGGCTGCTCACCGCCCGCAGCGAAGCCCACTCCCGCCGGGCCTCCAACGCCTCCGACTACCACCTCACCGGCCGCATGCGCTGCCCCCGCTGCGGCAAGACCATGCTCGGTACCCGCGCCACCGGCCGCACCCGCAAATACCGCTACTACCCCTACTTCACCCGCAACCGCTACGGCTCCGACCGCTGCGACGCCCCCCGACTCGACGCCGACGCCATCGACCACGCCGTCCTCGAAGCCCTCGCCGGCTTCTACCCCGAGCAGCACACCCTCATCGCCGACGCCGTCAAAACGGCCCAGCAGGCCCACCGCAACGCCCGCGGTGACCTCCGCGCCGAACTCGCCACCGTCGACACCGAACTCGCCCAGACCGACCGGGCGATCGACCGCTACCTCACCGCGTTCGAACGTGGCACCCTCGACGAAGAGACCATCGGGGAACGCCTCGCGAAACTCCGCGCCCAGCAGAAGTAGCTCCGCCACCGCCACAGCGAACTGACCGATCAGATCGCCCGCGAACCCGTCACACCCGCCCCGGCCGATCTCGACGCCATCGCCGTGAACACCACGATCGTCATCAAGACCGGCACCAACCAGCAACGCAAAGCACTCATCGAAGCACTCGTCGCTGAATTCAAGATCAGCGGAACCGACCGGCTCATACCCGTCTTCCGCATCCCACAACCCGACCCCGACGACGACCAGCCACTCACCCTGACCACCGTCGCAGCCCACCCACCAGCCACAACAGCCCCGAAGGGAACGGTTCGCGCAATGAATACCCGGGTGCGGGAGGGGGGACTTGAACCCCCACGCCCGAAGGCGGCAGATCCTAAGTCTGCTGCGTCTGCCATTCCGCCACTCCCGCGCGACCTCCAGAGTAGCGATCGCCTCACCTGGGGGGCGCCCCGCCTCCCGCCGGGTCACGCCCCGCATCCTCACCAGGACCGTGGACAGCCGTGGACAGCCTGGAGGCTGCCCCAGCCCGGCCACGAACCTTCGTATTGGGCCATTCACGGGGTTCACCGGTATCGGCCGGGTTTGGCGGACGCCAGGCCGGACAGATATCGGCAGTCCAGAGGGCTCACGCCGCCGGTCACCGAGGCTCGTCCCACGATCGTCGGGACGACAACCGTGAGAGGGCCGTTGTCGTCAGCCTGACTCGCACGGGCATCCGACCGGCGGCAGGGTTGTTTCGCGCCGGTTTGGCCAGGACGGCTGGGAGACGATTCATATGACCCTCACGGAGGTCCCGCGCTTCGCCCCCGCCGGCGTTCCGCCCCCCGCCGACGTTCCGCCCACCGGCGAGGCACCGGCACAGGTCGAGAGCCCGCCGACCAAGGTCAGGGCCGAGGCCAACGTCAGGGCCGAGGCCGAGGCCGGGAACGAGGCCCCACGGCTGGTCGGCCCCGGTCCCCGCCACGCCGCCCAGCGTGCCCTCCTCGAACGGAACCGGGCGTTGAAGCTCATCGACATCGGTCGGGCGACGACCGCGGCCGTCTGCGCGGTCCGTGACACGGGCCTGCGGGTGAACGGCCGGCCGGTCGCCGAGGTTCATCTGCTCATCGAACGCCCCGGCGCGTGGGGCAACGTGTACCCGGTGGTGCGCAGCACGGTCCTTCCCGACCCGGACATCGACCTGAGCGAGGCGGCGACGGCCTCGTCGGGCCGCCCGCGTCGTATCCCCGTGCTGGTCGATCCGCGCCGTCCGGAGAACGTGCTGCTGGGCTGGGATCTGCGACCGGCGAGCTGACGAAGCCGTCGACGAAGCGATCGACGAAGCGATCGACGAAGCCTGCGGGATGGGCCGGCCAGGCGCCTCAGGGACGGTCCCGGTCAGGCGGCGGCGAGGCCCAGGTCGCGCAGCAGCTTGGCGACATGACCGGTCGCGCGGACGTTGTACTGCGCCACCTCGATCGTGCCGTCCGTGCCGATCACGAACGTCGAGCGGATCACGCCGACGGTCTTCTTCCCGTACATTGTCTTCTCACCGAAGGCGCCGTACGCGGCGAGCACCTTCCGCTCCGGGTCGGAGAGCAGCGGAAACGTCAGGGCTTCCGCGTCGCGGAACTTCACCAGCTTGGCGGGCTTGTCGGGAGAGATCCCGAGCACGTCGATGCCGGCGTTGCCGAGCTGGGCGAGGCTGTCCCGGAAGTCGGAGGCCTGCTTCGTGCACCCCGGGGTCGACGCGGCCGGGTAGAAGTAGACGACGACCCGCCGTCCCCGGTAGGACGCCAGGGACACCTCGTTCCCCTCGGAGTCGGGCAGGGTGAAGTCGGGTGCGACGTCGCCGGGGACCAGACGGGCGGCGTTGGCAGTCTCAGTCATGGTCCGAAAAGTAGCCGTGGCCTGCGCAGGACGGCAAACCCTCCAGCGGACAGATCCCCAACGTGGCGAGATTCGGGGGACCAGGGCACGGTCTGTGCACCATGGACCGTGTCTTGGTCCCCCATCTGCTCAGGCTGCTGCGTCGACCGCCGCGCGGAAGCCCTCCGGGGTGAGCTGCTCCCCGGACAGCCGCTTGCCGTTGACGAAGACGGTCGGCGTGCCGGTGACGCCGGCCTTCGATGCGTCCTCGTCGACCTTGGCGACGTACCCGTCGTAGGTCCCCTCGTTGACCGCTTTCCGGTACGCCTGCGAGGTCAGCCCCGCTTTCGCCCCGAGCGTGATGAGCGTGTCGTTGGTGAAGCCGCCGGTGCGCTCCTCGGGCTGGTTCGCGTACAGCACATCGTGCAACTGCCGGAACCTGCCCTCGTTGGCGGCTGCCGCCGCCGCGTTCGCCGCCCGCTTCGACTCCGGCCCGATGAACGACATCATGTGATAATCAATCTTGATTTTTCCGTCGTCGAGGAGATTGTCGATAGTCGGCCCGGTTGTCTTCTCCAGTGTCCCGCAGATGGGGCACTGGAAATCCTCGTATATGTCGACGGTGACCGGCGCGGACGCCTTCCCGACGACGATGCCGTGATCGGTGCCGGTGGCGCTCGCCGGCAGGACCACCGGCTTCGACTCCTCGCGGGAGTTCTGGACGGCAAAGCCGATCGCGCCGACCAGGACGAGAACGGCCAGTACCACGCCGGTGATGATGCCGCGCTGCCGTCGCCGTTCCCGCGCTGCCGCCGCGGCCCGCGCCGCCGCGGCCTTGGCCCGTCGCTCCTGTCCGTTGGCCGCCTTGCCCCCACCTGCCGGGGGGGTCGCGTCGGGCCTCGCGGCGCCGCCGCCCGGGGCCCTACCGCCGGTCGTCAACGGTGTCTTCTTCGACTTCGAAGCCATCAGCGGTACTCCCGGAAAGATCGTTCACCGGTTGGTCGAGGAGGCGGTCCACCGCCAGATAGCCGCTCGGCCGCCAGGCCAGCAGCCCGGCGGCGGCGAGCAGCAGGCTGTCGCGGATCAGCTCGGAGGTGTAGTGCGTCGGGGCATCGGCAGCGAGATCACCCCCGGAGGAGAAGCAGCCGCAGTCGATCCGCAGCCCCCGGGCGGCGGCCGACGCGATCGCTGCGATGTAGACGGCGAACATCACCGCGGACACGACGGCGGACAGCCGCACGGCGAGCCCCACGACGAGCAGTATCCCCAGGGCGATCTCCAGGAACGGGACGCCGTACGCGATCGGCTGCACGAGGGCATCGGGCAGGATGCGGAACGCCCGCACGGAGCGCACCATCCCGTCCGGGTCGTTGACCTTCAACAGCCCGGCGACCAGCCAGACCACGCCGAGGCCGAGGCGCAACACCGTGGAGACGGCGCGACTGGCCGGCTGCATGGGGGTGACAAGGCTGTAGGTGATCGGATTCAAGTCCGTGCTTCTTCTGATCCGGACCGCTCGGCGGTCAGCTTGGGCAGGTCGTCGATGTAGTCCTGGACGCTGGTCCCCGCCAGGTACAGCGCGCGGATCCTGTCATCCCGAGAGAAGACGATGACCTGGGCGCCATGGGTGACCAGAACGGAGCCGTCGGTCTGGACCTCCGGTTTCTCCAGGGGAACGCCCAGGGCCTCGGCCTCGGTACGGATCCGGTCGAACGGACCGCGGGCGCCGATGAAGGTTGCGTTGAACTGCTTAAGCCAACGACTGAGGACCACCTCCGTATCCCGATCAGGGTCGGTCGTCACGAAGACGATCGTCACCTGGTCACGCACGTCCGGTTTCACCTCGCCGAGTGCCGACGCGATGTCAGCCATCGTGGTCGGGCAGACGTCCGGACAGTGGGTGTAGCCGAAGAACAGCATGGTGATCTTTCCCTGCGTGCGTGCGCGCAGGTCGAGGGGACGGCCGTCGGTGTCGGTGAGGTTGAGGGCCGGCTTGGCCAGCCTCCTGGCCGGGACGGTGCCGTGCAGGCCGCCGTTGTCGCCTCCGTTCCCCGTATCAACGATCTTCACTCCGGTGTCGGTTCCCGAGCCGGCGCAGGCGGTGAGCAGCGCCATCGAGGAGGCGACCAGGACCGTGGCAATGGTTCCGGCCAGTGCCGGACGGCGCCGCGGGGAGCGCGACGGGGGGAACTGCCCGGGCGGGGAACCGGCGCCGTGACGGGAACCCGTGTCGTGACGAGGATGGTGGACCAGGGACATGACGCTCCAGGACAGGGCCGGGCAGGACGGACCGGGGCCACGGAAAACGTGTCCGTCTGACCGCAGCAGGTGCTAACGGTGGGAGTCGCCCGGGCGATGCCCACCCGGGCCAGACTACCGCTGGCCCTCGAGCACAGCGTTCAGCGTAATGTCCCGCCGGACGGATTTCGGTGGGCGGTCGCTTCCGCCCGCGGCGCCATCTGCGCGGTACGGAGACCGGGATCGGACGGGGCGAGACGTCGTGCGTCGGTGCGCCCGCGTGACGTGTCGCGCCACTGGCCGTTTGGTCTCGCCGGGCGGTGATGTGTCTGGCACGATCGTTGCAGGCCGGTCGCACCCGACGGAGATGTCCGTGGCGTCCATCGACGCCGATTGACGCCAGCCGCGGGAGCGCGTCCGCCATTCGCAACGGACGAGAGGGCGACATCGGTGCCGCAGGACCCGGCCGTGATCCAGCAACAGATCGAAGAGACCCGCGCCGAACTGGCGGAGACGATCGATTCCATCGCGGAGATCGTCAGCCCGCGCCGCGTCGCCGAGCGGGCCCAGGTGCAGTTGCGGGCGAAGACCGCCGAACTGCGCCACAGGTACGGTCCGGTCCTCGGGATCGGCCCGGGGCCCGCGCTTCCCGAACTGGGAGCCGGCGTCGGAGCCGATGGTCTGGCCCGGCGGGGGGATGCGGGCACGCTGACCGGGGGTGCCCTGGACGGCAGGGCGGTGCCCGGACCCTCCGGCGGCGCCACTGTGGTTCGGGTGGTGCGCTGGGAGCGGGTCGTTCTCGTCGGTGGAGGTGTGCTGCTCCTGGTGGGTGGGATCCGCCGTCGCCGTCGCCGTCGCCGCCGGTCGTCCTGGCGCGGGTGAGCGGCCACCCCGCCCGCCTGGGCCGCTCCCGGGCCGCGGTCGCGCCGACCCCCTGCCCCCCGCCTACAGGTCGCCGGTGCGGCGCAGCCAGGCCAGCATGGGGATCCCCGGCAGCACCGGCAGCCAGAAGCTGATCAGGCGGTAGACGAGGACCGCGGTGAACATGGACGCCGCTGTACCACCCGCGGCCGCGAGCCCGAAGGCGAGTGCCGGTTCGATCGCGCCGATGCCGCCGGCTGTCGGCGCCGCGCCGGCTACCATCGAGCCGATGAGGTAGACCCCGGCAACGGACATCAACGTCATGCTGGTGCCGAATGCCCAGACCGTGCAGGCGAGCGCGAGGATCTGGAAGAAGCGTGTCCCTATTTGGGACAGCAGCAGCACCAGAGTCCGGCACGGGGAACGGGCGAGGATCTTCAGACGGGGAACGGGCGAGGATCTTCAGATGAGTGTCGAAGGCCCGCACTGCCGGCCGGGCCTTCGACCGGATCCGCGGATGGGCCACGGTGCCCGTCACGAGCGCGCAGACCGCCCCACAGCCGAGCACGAACGGCCCCGGCCCGAGCCCCTGGACAGTGGACCGCAGCGGGTTAGCCAGGGCCGCGCCGATGCCCGAGTCGCTGAGGGTGCCGGCGACCAGGACGATGCCCCCGAGGTGCGCCACCCCGCCGGCCACCTTGATTGACGTGATGGCCGCCAAGGCCGCGGGATGCGTCATCCCGCGCCGTTCCAGGAAACGCAGATGGACCACGATGGCCCCGAGACCCGCGGGCACGATCCGGTTCGCCGCCGCCGCCGCGACCTGCAGGCCGGTCGCGGTGCGTAGCTCGAGCCGCAGGCCGCTGGCCGCCCGCGTGGACAGGCCGTTGGCGAAGTAGAATAGGACCGAGGAGAGCGCGCAGATGACGAGCCAGTGCCAGCGGGGCGCGGGAACGCCGGCCAGCCGTGAGGCCATGTCGCCGCGGAAGCGCACGGCCAGGATGGTGAGGGGAACGGCGAGCATACCGGCGAGCAGGACGTTGCGTCGCCGGGACCGGGCCGATCGGACCGGCCCGAGACGGAGCGCGAGCGGCTCGGCGAAGACGTGGGCGTCACCGGCCGGGGAGGCGGCGAGCTCGACCCTCGGTGCCGTTGCAGAGGTCGGTGCCGTTGCAGCCACGTCGTCGGAGTTGCCGCCCGGGTGGGCACCAGAGCGTCGTAGTAGCTGCCGGGTCAACACCGCCGGTGGTGGAAGCGGGGGCGCGGGCGCGGCGCTCTCGGCGCTGTCAGCGCCGAGCAGGACCGGAGTCTCGATGACTACCCCCGTAGGATCGACAGGTGCGATCACGGTCGTGATGCAGAGGAGACGTACGTCACGGTACGCGGCTCGACGGTATGCGGCTTGGCTGAACAGCAGCTGAAGCATCCTTATTGCTAACCTAGCCACCGGAAGTCGCGCGACGACGCTTCGGGAGGAATCGGTCGGCGGCCCTGGTCAGGAGCCGCAAACCGCCTCGATCGGATCCTGTTGGCGTGGCAGGTCGAACCAGACCTGCTTGCCTGACCCCCGGGTGTCCGGCATCTCGACGACACCCCACTGCATCGCCAGCGCGGCGACCAGATGCATGCCCCGGCCCGACTCGTCGTCATCGTGGGCGGGTTTCAGCACCGGCCACAGCGAGCTTCCGTCGTCGACCGCGATGCGGATCCGGTCGTCGCGCAGGGACAGCGTGAGGCACAGGACGGCGCGGGCACCGACGAAGCGCACCGCGTTCGTCACGACCTCACTGACGAGCAGCTGCGCGACCTCGACGGTCTCCGGGCGGCCCCAAGCGGCGAGCAGCTCGGTGACCAGCCGGCGGGCTCGGCTGGCGGCACGGGGATCGGCGGGCAGGTCGAAGCGTGCGCTGAGAGCTTCGGCCACGCCTCACCTTCCGTGGGGTCGTCAGGCACGGTCATCATCCCGGTGCGGGGGTCTGCCGCGTCGCGTTACTGCCACCATGACCGCCTCCCCAAACCTGACCCTCTGTGGTCGTCGAGCCAGGCAACGGCCACGCGATGCATCTGGATACCGCGACCGGGACGTCCGGGCGACGCGACGCGCCGAGGACGGCGTCGGCGTTTCCCCGGCCGGGCGTCGGGCCGGGGAGCCGCGCCGGGGCGGGTCGGCCTCCCCCGCTGGGACGGCCGAGCGGGTGACCGCGTCGGGGGATGGCGTCAGATGACGTCGATGCCGTCCAGCACCGACTCGCGGCGAGCCATCCAGGCCCGCGTGACCTCGTCGACCGCGGTCTGGTCGATGCGGGCCGCCGCCGCCGATAGGTTGCCGCGGGGAGGCGGCACCATGTCCGCATCCGCATCCGCTCGTGCGGCCGTTCGCGGCATGGCAGCCCGACCGGGGTGCGACGAGTTCGGCGGGTCGATCCCGGGTTGCGCGTACCGGCGACCGGAGCCGTGCGGTACACCACCGGTTCCGTCCGGGGCGCGCCCGTCGGGCGGGGTCGGGTTCCGATCGGAGGTCGGCCCGGGATGGTCGGGACGGCCGATGGGCCGTGGGCCGGGCCGGTCCCTCGTCGGTTGCCCACCCGGTTCCACGCGTCGCTCCGGTGCTCGGGGACGGTCTACCCAGGCTCTCGCCCTGTTCCCCGCGGGGCGTCCCGGGGACTCGGCCGGGCCCGGCTGCCCGCGGTCGGGCTGCCCGCGATGCATAGATCCCGGCTGCATAGATCCCGACCGGATGGATTCCGGCGGCGTCGGCCCCGGCTGGGGTGATGGCCGGCCCTGGTGGCGTCCGGGCCCCGGCACCGCGTGACCGGGGTCTGACGGGCCGCCCGGCCCGGTTCCGGTTCCGGTCATCGGGCGCGGCGTCTCGACCCTGGCCGTGGCCATCTCGACCGGACCGGAGATCGAGGGAGCGGGCCGGGACGACGGCACGACGACATCGCCCCGGGCCACCGATGGGTTTACGGCCGGCGGGTAGCTGTCCGCGGTGGACCGGTCCCGGTCCCGGTCCGTGGGGTACCCGCCCGTCGGATACCGGTCCGAGGAGTATCCGTTCGGAGCATGTTGCCGCCCGCCGGGCAGTCGTGGCCGGGCACCGGTTGGCCGCGGAGCACCCCGCTGGGCGGGGTGGGCGTCCGGGGGCGGGTAGCCCGAACGGTCGGAGTGTCCCCCGGACGGCGGGTGGTCGGAGTCTGCCGGGGACCCCATGGACAGGTGGGCAGCTGCCCCGGGCATCGGCTCGGGGAACTGTCCAGGAACTGGGGCAGGCGGCCTGACCGGTGACTGCGGTGGCGGCGGTGGCGGTGGCGCGGGCGGCCTGGCCGCGGGGCGCGCCGGAGGGAACATCCTGGCCTCGTCGCCGGTGGCGGGGTGCTCGCGGTGGGGTGGCCCGGGACGGGCTCCCCGCCCCTCGGGGGCCACCGGCCGGGGATCCGGGCCGGGGTGTTCCGCGCCGGGAGACGCGACCGGACCCGATCGGCCGGATGCCCGTCCGGCGACCGCTCGCCCGATGCCCGCGGCCTGCTCATCCTCCTCGTCGACCTCCTCGTCGACCGCCCGGCTGTCCGGTGCGGCGCCCGGTGACATGCCGGTGATCGCGATGATCGACGCGCAGGGCCAGAGACGGTCGCAGCTCAGACAGAGGTCGAACTCATTCGGCTGATGAAAGTCGATGAGGGTGATCAGCGAGTGAATATGCTCGACGATCTTCGGGCCGACCAGGACCGGCCCACGGGCGATGACGTCGAGCTCGGAGCGCAGTCGCCCGTGATACTGCTCGACGTCAGCAAGGCGCGAATCCTCCATCACCGGCAGCATGCACCATAGCGGGCCAGCGGGCACGAAGGGTGTAGCCCGTTCGGGTTCACCGTCACTGCTGACTCACGTTCCGCTTCTGACCCGCGGTGCCAGATGCCGCCGATGGTTCCCTCTCCCTTACGTGCGGTGAGGATGGGAAGCGGGTTCGCCGGGACGGGCCGCATGGTCATGCCGAGCCGGAGTCCGAGTCGGAGTCCGGACGGCGTGGCCGCGTGGAGGCGCTAATCGCAGATCAGGACCGATCCGGCCGGACCTCGTCCGTGCGGCGGACCTGCCGCATCAGACCCTCTTGAAGCCTGGCGAACTCCTCGATGTAGGGACTTTCGACCTGCCCGGAGGCACCTCCGGGCTCCTTGCCTGGCGCGGACCGGTCAAACGGCTCGAAACCCGCGAACTGCCCGCCCGCACCCGGCGGCATGCGGTCGGGCTGGCCGTCGAACGCGGGGTAGTGCCCACCCCCCGCCGCCTGGAGGCCCCGCTCGGCGGATCCGTCGTACCCGGGTCCGTAGGAGGACGGCAGGCCGTTGCTGCTCTGCGGGACCGCACGGTCCGCGGCGTTGTCGAACGCCGGGTAGTGGGCACCGTTGGCCGAGGCTGTGCGGTCGGTGGAACCGTCGTAGGCGAACCCCGAGCCGTTGGGGCTGCCGGACCCGGGGCTGACCGAGAGCGGGGCGCTGCGCATGCTGTCGCCGGATGCATCCGACTGCTCCGTGGAGAGGAACCCCTCGGAGACCGGGTAGATGCGGGCCGACAGGCTGACCGACATCGGGTCACTGCCGTAGGTGATGACGTCAACCTGGTCCTCCGCGCTGATGCCGCCGCTGCGGGCGAGATCGACGAAGCGGAACAGATCGGCCCAGCGTAGCCCATCGAGGTCGACGCTGATGCGCAATGCCATGATCGTGCCCCATCCCTGAGGTTCGTTACGTGCCGACGGTTACCTGGGCGCCAACGGACGATCGAGGGGTGACCGGCTCGCCCCCCGTCAGCGCCAGCCCGGGCGGCGATGGGCGGCAGCTTATACCGCGTTGGGAGACCATTCCCCATCCGGGGAGGTTCGGCTGGCTCTGCTCCGATAAGGCGAAGTGGGGGTATCGCGTTCTCCGTCGCGTCCCGTCACCCGAGGGCATTCCCCGGCGGAACGTTGGCGGGGAATCAGGACGGCCGGGCGGGCCCTCCGGTGGGGAGGTGTGGGGTGTATGGATGCCGGCCGGGAGGCGTGGGAAGTCCCGGCCGGCGGACGTGGTCGGTCGATCGGGCGGTCGTGAAATGCCGCCTGGGGTGTCACCGGTGATTGGAAGGCGGGTAGTGTCCGACCCTGTGAACATTGTGTCCGGCGGTGTCAACGGGGTCGGCGCGGCTGGGGTGGGCACGCAATCGGGTGTCATGCAGTCCGGCGCGCTGCCAATCAGGCTCCTGCACGACCGCGTGCTGGTCGAGCCGCGTGAGGATTCCGTGGACCGGCGGTCGAAGGCGGGCATCGTCATCCCCCCGACCGCGCATATGGGGAAGCGCCTGTCCTGGGCGGACGTCGTCGCGGTGGGGACGGCCGTGCGGACCATCCAGGTTGGCGATCGGGTGTTGTTCGACCCCGAGGACCGGGCCGAGGTGGAGCTGCGCTCGACCACCTACGTTCTGTTGCGGGAGCGGGACGTGCACGCCGTCGCGGCGGAGCGGTTGGACGATGGCCTGACAGGTCTGTATCTCTAGATCCGGCTGGTC
The DNA here is from genome assembly GCF_977947065.1 of Frankia sp. CgJB1. Taxonomy (NCBI): domain Bacteria; kingdom Bacillati; phylum Actinomycetota; class Actinomycetes; order Frankiales; family Frankiaceae; genus Frankia; species Frankia sp. CgJB1. The sequence goes on along the minus strand of NZ_CDWTNB010000044.1, from coordinate 13,591 downwards.
GGCCCCCAGGCTTGCGTGGCCCTTTCCGACCATCCGATGACGGCGCGGCGTCCAGGTGGTGTACGGTGCCGCATCGATCGAGATGCGGGCGGTCCACCGGAGTCGTGATGTTTGATCATGGCTGTGGCGGGAGTGACACCGCGCCAGCCTGGTGCTGCCTGGCCTGACGCGGTTCCGCCCCCGTATCGTTCGCTCGGCTCTGGAGATCCGCGTTCCGGCCGGGACCCTTGGATGTGGTGGAGGCACCCGGAAATGCGGACACAGGGCATCGCGTCACCTCAATCCTTGGGGTCACTGCGTACTGTAACCAGCCGATGTCCTGAGGTGCCGTGTTCCATGGCTCCTCACGCTCGGCCAAACCCAAGACCGATGGGTTGGCATACCCATTGGGTGAACGATGGCAGGGAAAGGAAGGAGACGCATGGCTCGTGACTTCGACGCTCGGCGAAGCACGGATGTCGAGGAGGACGAGCTCCAGGAACAGAGCCTGGAGACGCTCAAGGCGCAGCGCGCCGGTGCGGCAGCGGACCTGGGGGACGACATGGACGCCCTCGAGGCCGAGCTGGACCTTCCGGATGCGGAGGTACGCGACGAGGAACTGTCGCTGCGGGTACTTCCCCGGCAGGCCGACGAGTTCACCTGCACCCGATGCTTCCTGGTGCAGCACCGCAGCCAGCTCGCGGACGTCCGTCACGTCGTCTGCTCGGACTGCGCGGCCTGAGGGCCGGGTCCCGGGCGGGGTGTCCCTCGACGGCGGGCGGTGCGGATCGGTTGCCCGGTTGCCCGGTCGCCCGAGTAGGCGTACCACTACCTAGCGCGAGCTTGTCGCTGGGGGTGGTGCGGATGCTCGACGAACAGTCACCGATGTCCGGTTCCGTCCGGACCCGTCCCGCCGTCTTTGAGGGTCGGCGGCCCCTCCGTCCGGAGGATGCCGCTCTCCGTCCCGGGGAGGAGGATCCCGCGGACGGTCCCGAAAGCCTGCCGCTGCTCCTGAACCGGTTCGTCCCCCCGCCGACCCCGCCGGGTCATGTCGATCGACCACGGCTGCTCGACGCACTCGACGCCGCTACCGCCCTGCCCCTCACGGTGGTGCGGGCCCCGGCCGGCTCGGGCAAGACGGTGCTGGTCGCGGCCTGGGCCGCGGGCCGGCGGGGGGAGACGCCGATCGTGTGGGTGCGGGTCGATCCGGCGGTCGTCCCCGGCCCGCGTGGCGGGGAGCCGGGCCTCCCACTGTGGCCGCAGCTGCTGCACGGGCTGGGACGACACGGTCTGCTCCCGGCCGGTGAGGGCCTTGGGAGCCGGTACGGTCCCGCGGCCGACGATCTTTGTGATCGGCGTTACCGATGGCTCGCCAACATCCTCGCCGACCTCCCGGCGTCCTTCATACTGATCCTCGACGACGTGCATCTGATCACCCGGCGTTCGGACCTCGACGGCCTCGAACTGCTGATCGACGCGGCCGCGGACCGGGCCCGGATCATTCTGGTGGGCCGGACGGTGCCCGTGGCGCTGCACCGGCTGCGGGCTGCCGGGTGGGTCACCGAGATCGGCCCGACGGATCTCGCCTTCACCCGGGCGGAGGCCGCCGCCCTCCTGGGCCGGCAGGAGATCACGGCGTCGCCCGCGACGGTGAGCGGTCTCGTGCACGTCACCGAGGGCTGGGCGGCCGGGCTGCGGCTGGCGGCCGGGGCGCTCGCCGCACGGGAGCGACGACCACTGCCGGGGGCGGATGGGCGGTGGGAAGCGGCCGTCGCATCCCCGTCCGGTGGCCTCGGTGACACGGCTGGTTTGTCCGGCGCCGTGGCCGGCCATCCCGCGATCGCCGATTTCCTGCAGGCCGAGGTGATAGCCGGTAAGCCGCCGCCGGTACGCCGCTTCCTCCTGCGGACCAGTGTCCTGGAGCGCATGACCGGGCCGCTGGCGGACGCCGTCGCGGCCGAGCGGATGGATGCGGGCGCCCTGGCGGCGGATACCGGCTCGCGTGCCGCGCCGCCGCCGGACGCCGACGCCGCGAGCATGGCGATGGGCCCGCCCGGCGAGTGCGGCCCCGGGGACACGCCGGCACCCACGGTAGGTGCGCGGGTGAGCGGGAAGGAAGTTCTGGCGGCACTCGCGCGCGCCGACGGCTTCGTGGTTGAGCTCGACCACGACGGCGGATGGTTCCGCTTTCACCGGCTGCTTGCCGCGGTGCTGCGTTCCGCGTTGGCCGCGGACGGCGACGAGGACACCGATGAGCTCCACTTGCGAGCCGCGATCTGGTTCGCCGCGCACCGTCGGACGACGGATGCGGTACATCACGCCGCGCATGCCGGGGACTGGTGGTACGCGGCCTGCCTGCTCGTCGATGGGCCCGAGATGGTGGACGCCCTGCACGGCGGCGCCGCGGGGTTCGGCTCGATCATGACGGCGATGCCGGACTCCCCGGCCTTGTGGTCGCCGGAGTGCGCACTGGTCGCCGCCGTGGGCCGGCTGGGCCAGGGACAGGTGGGGGCGGCCACCAGATGCCTGCAGGTGGCCCGGGGGAGCATCGCCGCGGCGGTCGTGTCCCGTCGTCGCGCGCTCGTGGTCCGAGCCGATCTTGTCGACCTGCGCCGGGCGGAGCTCGCCGGGGCGTGCGAGGAGATGCTGAGTATCACCCGCCGGTTGCTACGGTCCCCGGGCAGGCCGGGCGCCGTGCCACAGCCGGTTGATCCGGCGGTTGCCGGCGTGACGGGGCGGGCGGAGGCCGCGGGGAAGGTCCGGCCACGACCGCCCGTCGGCGTGCGGCCGCCGGGAGATCCCCGGTTCCTGCCTGCTGGTCCTGCCGGCCCTGCTGGTCCTGCCGGTCCCATCGGGGCCATCGGGGGCGCCGAAGGTCCCGGACTGGAGCCGTCCGGTGTTCGACATGATCACGTTGGGGAAGGCGCGGCCCGCCCCGGCTCCGTCGTCGGTGGGGCCCAGCCGGACCGCCCGGCCGGGATCGTCGCGCGATCGACCAGCGGTGGCGGGGGCGTGGGTGGTCCCGACGGGATCGTGGCGGCTGTGGCTTGGTGTGCGCGCGGGCGGGCGGAGCTTTGGCTCGGCCGTCCCGACCTGGCGCTGGAGGCGTTGCGGGAGGCGATGGCGGCGGCCCGGGATGGCGGTCTGCGGACGGTCGAGGCATCGGCGTCCGGGGCGATGGCTCTCGCCTACGTGCTGCGAGGTCGATTGCGGCAGGCCGAGTCCAGCGCGGCAGTGGCGGTCGCCACCGCCGCTGTGATCACTGCCAGCCCGGTCGATCCCACGGCCGTCCCCGCATCCTCGGATGGTTTGACCGACATGCCGGCCGGCCTGGTCGAGGCGCATCTCGCCCATGCGATGGTGGCGGCCGCCCGGGTCGACGACGTGCGCGTCACGCACCATCTCGACCTCGCGCGGATGGCCTTCACCCCGGCGCATCCTCCATACCTGCTCGATCTGATCGTCGTGCTGGAGGCGAGGGCACGATGCCGGCGTGGGGAGGCGGACGATGTGCGGGCTGCCCGCCGTCTCCTGGCGTCGCGAGGACGGCCGGCCGGACCGCCGCTGTGCCTGTCGCTGTGGCGCGCCGCCGAGACCGACCTGCTGATCGCCGTCGGGAACGCCCAGGCTGCCCGGCAGCTGCTGGGACAGCTGGCCGACACCCGCCGGCCGGACCATGCTCTCGCGCTCGCGGCGGCCCGGGCGAACCTCGCGTGCGCTGATCTAGAGGGAGCGGAGCACGCGGTGGCGGCTCTGCTGCGGGCGGATAGCGGCGGAGGCGGTTCGGTGGTGTCGGCATGTGTGGTGGCAGCGGTGGCGGCCGCGCGGCGTGACGACCACGGGCGTGCCACCGACCTGCTGGCGCGTGCCCTCGCGCTCGCCGAGGACGAGGGACTCGCTGGCCCGTTTCTCGAATTCGGCGGCGAACCATTGGCGATCTTGGATGCCCATCCCGGTCTCTCCGCCGCACATCCGTTCTTCGTGTCGACTCTGCGGGCCCTGGCCACGATGGCGTCCGCCGCCGCGGTGAATCCGCGGACGCCGACCGACGGCGGACCGGTCATGGCCGTCTCCGGGGCGGGGGTGCCGCCCCTGGGGGTGCCGCCCGTGGGGGTGGCCGGCCTGGGGGCGCCAAGCGGGGGGATGCCGAGCGGAGAGGTGGCGGTGCCCGCTCCCGCGTGGCCGGCCACCCCACGTCAACCCGTCATGAGTGGGCGAAAGGCACGTCCGGCCCTTATGACCCCCGCGGCGCGCTCGGCGCCGCCTAACTGTGACCGTCAGGGGGCCGACGTCCCGCGCGGCCCTTGCTCCGGTCCGGCGGGCCACGGCCTTGGGGTGGGAACGAGTCCGATCTCTCTAGGGCAGCCAGAGGCGCGCGAGCGCTCACCCGGTTCCATGGACGGGCGGGGACCCGGGGCGGGTGACCGGCTCAGCGACCGGGAACTCGCGGTCCTCAGCTATCTGCCGACGATGTTGACGACCGCCGAGATCGCCGCGGAGCTTTTCGTCTCCGTGAACACGGTGAAGACGCACCTGAAGAGCATCTACCGCAAGCTCGACGTGCCACGGCGTCGCGATGCTGTACATCGTGCGCGCGAATTGCGTCTATTGTAAATAGTCATACCCGGGACCCGTGTGACCGGGACCCGTGTGACCGGGACCCGTGTAGCCGGCATCGAGGTAGCCGGCATCCGTCTGGATCGTGTCGGACCCGGGCTGCGGTGGGCCGTACCGGTATGTGCCGAGCGCCGCCGTTCGTTCGAGGTACCGCCCGATCGGGCCGGGACCAGGCCCGATCGGTGTCCGCCCCGGTCCGCGGGTACGCGCGGTGGCCCGTGCCGGTGCCGGCAGGAAGGCATGGAGCAGGCAGATCATCGATGTCACGATCCCCATGATGATCAGGATCAGGCCCAGAATCTGGAGATCCACTCCGGTGGTGCGCCAGGTGAGCGCGTAGCGCAGGATGGCACCCATCACGACCAGGAAGACCGACCGCCCCAAGGTCATCGCCTTCGTACCTCTACCTCTTTCCTGCCGTGGCTTTGGTCTCCCGCCGTGGCTTCGACCGGGGGCTTCGGCCGGTCGATGATCGGCGCATGGCCACATCGCGGGCCCCGGCCGCGCTCGATGGTGTCCGCGCTCGATGTGTCGTCGTCGTGGAGCGGCACCATGGGATGGGTGGTCCGTGCAGGGAGCGGGGAACTCCATCCCTCCGGGGCAGGCCGCGGGCCGCTGGCGAAACTGTGCGCTGCCGTTGTGGATACCCTGCGTGACCAATGTTCATGCTGTCGATGTTGGTCGGGATCCGAGGCTCACCCGTGCCGGAGGACGTTTTCCGGCTTCTTTCGCGACCGCGATCGAAGCCGGGGGAGCCAATCTCGTACTTGTGAGGTAGCCCCGACGGGCGGTGCCAGTGGGAGGGAAAAATCACCTCGAGCCACTGCCGGGGGCTGCCGGACGGCGTCATCCCAAACGTTTACGTGCGTTAAGGTCGCGTTTTCCCCGGCTGCGCCGAAGGTACGGGGTGAGTGTGATCAGGGGGCGTGGGTGACCGCTGGCGTAGCGAGGGAGATGGGCCCTACGCTTGCCGAACCTGTCCAACTTCGCCGGAAATCAACCTGGCGGCATCGTCCCTAGCGGACGAGGCCTGGCGTCGGTTCTGAGTTCTGATCCCCCTGGAGGCACGTGTGACCGACCGAGTTTCCCGCCCGCATGATGTTATCGGTGAGGACGCACTACATCGGCCACGAATTGGCGTGACCGTCGACACATCCGCCGAGGCCGCTGCGGCGGGCCGGGTCGCGAGGCGTGTCTCCGCGAGCTCACCCGCACCGCTGACCCCGCCGCACCGCTCGCCGACCACCCGGCATTCCGCCGCCACCGGCGCCGGTGCGGGGCGACCGCTTCACCAGCGCTCCGTCCCACCGGGGAGCGGTGTGCCGATGGGCCACGGCGAGGTGCCGAGCGGCAGCGGCCGTGCGGTCCCGGCTGGCGGCCCGCCCGTCCGGTCCGCTCCGGTGGCGCGTGCCGCGCCGATGCCGCGGGACCTGGCTCTCGGCGCGGCCGAGTTGCGCGGCATCCTGCGCGTGGTGGAGGACTGCGAGCGGGCGTCGTCGCTGGCATCCTTCCGCGAGCTCGCCCTGGACGGCATGGCCCGGCATCTCGGTTACCGGCATTCCGCCTTCTTCCTGGGCTCCTCGCTCGAGACCGCCTTCCAGGACGCCCGGCCCACCGGTCGCGGGCTGGCGCTTCGACTCGCAGGCCCCTACCTGGAGCGTTACCGGGAGCTGGAGGCCCTCAGCAATCCGGACAGCCTGCGTTCGGTCCGCGAGCGAGGGCTCGCCACCCTTGACGATCTCGGCATCCCGGAACGCCCGGAGGTGCGGATGCGCCTGGAGCGGTTTCTGCGGGCACACGGCATCCACGCGAAGCTGCTCATCCGCCTGTTCGGTCCGTCGAACGTGGGCGCCGTGGTGTCCCTGTTGGATTCTCGGCCGGGCGCGTTCGGACCGCGGGACCGCGCCGTCGGGGCGGTTCTCGGTCGGCACCTCGGTAACCTTCTGCGGTTCTACATCCGGGCGGACCCGGGTCCGTCGGTCGCGGGCAAGCTGTCGGCGCGCGAGCGCGACGTCGTCCGTCTCGTCGCCGAAGGCCGTTCCAACCGCCAGGTCGCCGAGGCGTTGTGCATCAGCATCGACACGGTAAAGCACCATCTCACCCATGCGCTCGTGGCGACGGGGTGCACGAACCGGACCCAGCTGGCGATCGCGTGGCAGCGGGAGACGAGCGCGTTCGCGGCCCCCGGCAACCCGCGGCCCTGAAACTGTGACGTCATGAGGTCATGAGGTCATGAGGCTGCTGCCGTGGATGTTCGATCCGCGGGATCCGCGGGATCCGCGGCGGTGTCGATGATCTACGACCTCGATCCGAGCCGCGAACCCCGGTGCGCGACCGCGCGGGGCGCGGTCGCCGGCACCTGATCCTCCGATGGCGGCAATCATGATCGACCTCTCCGTCGGGGCCGCCGGCATTTCGGCGCGAAGGGATAGAGGCGAGAGGCCGGTCCCGATGATCGAACAGTGGCGGGAACGGACACGCTGCGTGTCCGTTCCTGGTGCCGACGGTCGCGTGTCGATGATCCCACTCGAGTAACAAAGCCGGTCCGTGGTAATCGATCTGGCCTCGCCTGACCGGTCCCGACGGTCATGTCCTGCGCGCCCCGCGACGACTGTCGCTTATTGTAGCTGAAATGTTGCCATTGGCATCCCTATTGAGGTCGTTTCCGGAAAGTTGATCGGATAAGCTTGCGATCGATGGCGCGCTGTGACTAGGTTGGCCGATGTCCCTTCTGGTCCGCATGGGGTCTGAAGGAGTCAGTCCCCGCCCGTCAGCGCCTGACCCGGCTGGCGGCGACCACGATCGATTTTCAGGACGGTGCCCGCCCGTGGTTCCATACCTCCCGGGGCATCGTCCTCGCATCCGATTTCTCCAGGCCCTGCGCATGCGGGCGTGTGTTGCCGGGAAGTAGCCACATCTGTTCATCGCCGCATTGGGTGATCGATACCGAAGAGAAACCGCTGCGACCGGCGACCGGGATAGCGACCTGCGTGATACTCATTCGTAACCTCCATCGATGGCCGCGGCGATTGATGACGTCGCCCGGTGCACACCCCTGCAGGCTCTGTGTAATTCCGATCCGCGACATCCTCATCGATGTCCGGCGGTGGGCGAGCGGGCGACCGGATGCCGTCCGGACCTGGTCACGGCGACCGCGCCAGTGGTCCGACGGGCCCACGATCAACGCTGTGGTCCGGCGCCACGCAATGATCCCAACCGGGCCGGCTAGTATTCCGCGCACGTTGGCAATCCCGTGTCGGCTAACCGGATGCGGCTTCCCGGATGTCTGCCGTCCCGGCGGCACTGACCAGGAGGTCTGGATGATGCGGGCGGTCTTGTCGTCCGGAACAAGTCGATCATGCTGGTTCGGTGGGTGAGTTCTGTGGCCTCGATGTGCCGCCGCGGCGATCGGGCGGCAGCGGACGCGCCGTCGGCCCCGGGTCTGCCGGCTGTCCGCCTGCCCTTGAGATACCCGCTCACGCGGACCAGCGATTACCCGCCTATCCGGACCAGCACAGCCCCCTCAGCCTCTGCCCCCTCAGCGCCCTGCCCCAGGCGGGGACCGGTCGGGAGGACCAGCCGATGACCACTGCACCCAGCGCGTCACCCGTGGCCTCGCCGGCCAATCCCGCCGACCGCGATCCGCTCGACGCCCGCGAGCTGGTCGTGGTGATCACGCCGTTCGCTGAACCGTCCGCGCCCCTGGTCGCCGCGGTGCAGCGGGCCGGAGGGCTCGGGGTGCTGGACCTCGGGTTGCTGGCCGGACCGGCACGTGACGCGCTGCGGGACGCCGAGCGGTGGGCGCCGGGCCGGTTCGGGGTGCGGGTCGCTCCCGGCTGCCCCCTCGATCCCGACGAGCTGCCCGCGAGCGTCGGGACCGTCGTACTAGTCGTCCGGTCCGGTCCGGATCCCCGATCCGGCCCCGTCGCGTGGGCGGACGCCGGGCCGGGTCCGGGGAGCCGCTGGGACATCGGCGCGCTGACGAGCCGGTTGCAGGCGAGCGGGCCGCGTGGAGAGGCGCGGCGCCGGGTCTGGGCGGAGGTCACCTCGGTCGCGCAGGCGTGCGACGCGGTGGCGGCGGGGGCCGAGGGGCTGATCGCGCGAGGCAACGAGTCCGGGGGGCCCGTAGGCGACCTCACCACCTTCACCCTCCTGCAACATCTGCTCGCGCAGGCGTTCGTCACCACCGAGGGCGCGCCGCTGCCCGTGTTCGCCGCTGGCGGGATCGGTCCGGCCACCGCGGCGGCCGCGGTGGCCGGCGGCGCGGCCGGTGTGGCCCTGGACTCCCAGCTCGCCCTGGTGCGTGAGATGGAGCTGCCGGCACAGGTCGCGGCGGCGGTCCGCGCGATGGACGGTAGCGAGACCACCCTCCTCGCCGGCTACCGGGTGTACACCCGTCCCGATCTTCCTGTCGCCGCTATGGCGGGCGCCGCTATGGCGGGCGACGCCACGGCGATCCCGTGCCGGCTGGGTGCGCGTGATCTGCGTAACCAGTTCCTCCCGGTCGGCCAGGACGGAGCGTTCGCCGCCGATCTCGCCGACCGCCACGTGACCGCGGGCGGTGTCGTACGGGCCGTGCGCCAGGGCATCCGCGAGGGCATCGCCGCCGCCACCCGTACCCGTCCCCTCGCCCCCGGTGCGCCCTTCGCCGCTGCCCGCGGCCTGCGCCACCCGGTCGCGCAGGGACCGATGACGCGGGTCAGCGACCGGGCGGCGTTCGCCCGTGCCGTCGCCGATGAGGGCGGGCTGCCCTTCCTCGCCCTGGCGCTGATGAGCGGCGAGGACAGCCGCGCCCTGCTGGAGGAGACCGCGGACCTGCTCGGGGACGCGCCCTGGGGAGTCGGGGTCCTCGGGTTCGCCCCGGCACCGCTGCGGGCCGCCCAACTCGCCGCTGTGCATGACGTGCGTCCTCCCTGCGCGATCGTCGCCGGAGGTCGCCCGGCACAGGCGGCCCCGCTGGAGGCCGCCGGCATTGACACGTTCCTGCACGTCCCGTCCCCGGGGCTGCTGAACCGCTTCCTGGCCGACGGCGCGCGCAAGTTCGTCTTCGAGGGGCGTGAGTGCGGCGGGCACGTCGGGCCGCGGGCGAGCTTCCCGCTGTGGGAGGCGCAGATCGCCGGCCTGCTGGAGTTCGGCGCGACCGATCAGGCCGGTCCGGACTTCTTCGCGGGCCTGCATCTGCTGTTCGCCGGGGGCGTGCACGACGCCCGTTCCGCTGCGATGGTCGCCGCGGCGGCCGGGCCGCTCGCAGAGCGGGGCGCGAGCGTTGGCGTGCTGATGGGCACCGCGTACCTGTTCACCGCCGAGGCCGTCGCGTCCGGGGCGATCCTGCCGGGTTTCCAGCAGGCCGCTCTCGACTGTAAGCGCACCGTGCTGCTCGAGACCTCTCCCGGTCACGCCACCCGGTGCGTGGAGTCCGCGTACGTCCACACCTTTCTGGGCCGTCGCCGTGAGCTGATCGCCGCCGGCCACTCCCGCCAGCAGATGTGGGAGGAGCTCGAGGCGCTCAACCTCGGCCGGCTGCGGGTCGCGAGTAAGGGCCTGCGCCGTGAGGGCAGCGAGGTCGTCACGGTCGATCCCGCGGCCCAGGCCCGGGAGGGCATGTACATGATCGGGCAGGTCGCCGCCCTGCGTTCGCGGCGGACGAGCATCGCCGAGCTGCATGACGAGGTCACCGCGCAGGCCACGGCCGGGCTCGCCGCCCGGGCCGCCGAGCTGCGGTCCGCCGACCGGATCGCGGCGCCCGACCGTCCGGGCGCCCGGCCGCTCGACATCGCGATCGTCGGGATGTCCGCGATCTTCCCGGATGCCCCGGACCTGGCCAGCTTCTGGGCGAACATCGTCGCCGGCAACGACGCTATCCGCGAGGTCCCGGCCGATCGCTGGGACGCCGAGGTCTACTACCACCCGGACGCGGTGCTCAGGGACGCCGGCCGCAGGACTCCGTCGAGATGGGGCGGTTTCCTCCCGCAGGTGCCGTTCGACGCGCTGGCCTACGGCATCCCGCCGAAGTCGCTGCGCAGCATCGAGACCAGCCAGCTCCTCGCGCTGGAGGTCGCCGCCCGCGCGCTGCGCGGCGCCGGGTACGACATGGGCCAGAAGGACGTGGGCCAGAAGACCGTCGGCGAGGGCCGGGCGTTCGACCGCTCCCGCACATCGGTGGTCTTCGGCACGGAGGCCGGGACGGATCTCTCCGGTGCCTACAGCTTCCGCTCCCTGTGGCCGGCGCTGCTCGGGGACCTGCCGGCCGAGCTGGAGGAGTTCCTGCCGGAGCTGGACGAGGACTCGTTCCCGGGCATGCTCGGGAACGTCATCGCCGGCCGGGTCGCCAACCGGCTGGATCTCGGCGGGGTGAACTTCACCGTGGACGCGGCCTGCGCGTCGTCGCTCGCCGCCCTTGACGCCGCCTGCAAGGAGCTCGTCGCGGGCACCTCGGACATGGTGCTGTGCGGCGGCGTGGACACTCACGCGGGCGCCCACGACTTCCTGCTGTTTTCCTCTGTCCATGCGCTGTCTCCGGGCGGGCGGTGCCGCAGCTTCGACGCGGGCGCCGACGGCACCAGCCTTGGCGAGGGGGTGGCTGTCATCGTGCTCAAGCGGCTCGCGGACGCCGAACGGGACGGCGACCGGATCCACGCCGTCATCCGGGCCGTCGCCGGTTCCTCCGACGGGCGGGCCCTGGGGCTGACCGCGCCGCGCAAGGCCGGCCAGGTGCTCTCCCTGGAACGGGCCTACGGGCGGGCGGGGATCTCGCCCAGCGAGATCGGTCTGCTGGAGGCGCACGCGACCGGAACGGTCGTGGGGGACCGCACCGAGCTCGCCACCCTCACCGAGGTCTTCACCAACCACGGTGCGACACCGGGCCAGTGCGCGGTGGGTTCGGTGAAGTCGCAGATCGGGCACACGAAGTGCGCGGCGGGCCTGGCCGGTCTGATCAAGATGGCCAAGGCCGTCGAGACCGGGGTGCGGCCGCCGACCCTGCACATCGACACGCCGAACACCTATTGGGACGCCGAGACCAGCCCGTTCTACTTCGACGGCGTCGCCAAGCCGTGGGTCGCCCCGGCCGAGCGGCGCCACGCCGGCGTGTCGGCCTTCGGATTCGGCGGCACCAACTTCCACGTCGTACTGTCCGCCTATGACGGCGGACCCGAGCCCGCCCACGGCCTCGACCGCTGGCCCGCGGAGTTGTTCGTCGTCCGCGGCACCGACCGGGCGGCGGCCACCCGGGCGCTGAACCGGCTGGCCGGGCTGATCGCCGCGAACGACGCGGCCGGACGGCCGTTCCGCCTGCGTGACCTCGCCTCCACCGTCTGCGCGGAACGCGGCGGCCCGGTCCAGCTCGCGTTCGTCGCCGACGACCTCGACGCGCTGCCCGCCGCCATCGACCAGGCGCGCACGTTCGCGTCGAACCCTCGGGCGGGCCTGTTCGCTCGGGACCAGGACGCGGATCCGGGTGCCACCGCGTTCCTCTTCCCCGGCCAGGGCAGTCAGCGGCCCGGCATGCTCGCCGACCTGTTCATCGCCTTCCCACGGCTGCGGTCCGTGCTGGACCTCGCTCCCCGGTGGGCAGACACGATGTTCCCGCCGGCGGCCTTCTCCCGGGAGCAGAAGGCCGCCCAGGCAGCCGCGATTACTGACACCCGCGCGGCCCAGCCGACGCTGGGGCTCGCCGGGCTTGCCGTTCACGACCTGCTGACCAGTCTCGGGGTGCGCCCGGACCACGTTGCCGGGCACTCCTACGGCGAACTGGTCGCGCTGTGCGCCGCCGGGGTACTGGACCGGCGGGACCTCATCGGCCTGAGCGAGGCCCGTGCCGCGGCGATCCTGGCGGCCGCTGGCGACGACCCGGGCACGATGGCGGCGGTCTCCGCGTCGGTCGAGCAGGTCCGCGCCGCGCTCGACGGGGCCGGTGCGGGTGGGGAGGCCGGACCGGGCCGGGTCGTCGTGGCCAACCACAACGCCCCGCGGCAGAGCGTGATCTCCGGGCCGACGGACGCCGTTGCCGCCGCCGTGGCGGCTCTCGGCCGGGCCGGCATCAGCGCCAAGCCGATCCCGGTCGCGTGCGCCTTCCACAGCCCGGTGGTGGCGGGAGCGGCGACGGCGCTGGCCGCCCGGCTCGATGAGGTCGAGGTCGAGGCGCCGACCCTGCCGGTCTGGTCCAACACGACCGCCGGGCCCTACCCCGGCAGCCCGGACGAGGTGCGGGCGATGCTCGCCGGCCAGGTGGCGGCGCCGGTCAGGTTCGTCGAGCAGATCGAGGCGATGTACGCCGCGGGGGTGCGGACCTTCGTCGAGGCCGGGCCCGGCCGCGTCCTGGCGCAGCTCGTCGGCAGGATTCTGGCCGGTCGACCGCACCGGGTGGTGGCCACCGACGTCGCCGGCGAGCCGGGGCTGCGCCGGTTGCTGCTGGCCCTCGCCGAGCTCGCCGCCGTCGGCGTCGAGCTCGACCCCTCCGCCGCGCTGTTTACCGGCCGTGACGCCCGGGTGGTCAGCGCGACGGACCTGCCGCGCCGTCCCGGCTGGCTCATCGATGGGGCCTACGTGCGCACGCCCGACGGCCGGTTCCTTCCCGGTGGGCTGCGGCCGCCGACCCGGCTGACGGCGCGGACGACTTCACCCGGGGTCGCCTCCGTGCCCGAGATCGTCGGCGTGCCCGAGATCGTCGGCGTGCGCGGGTTCGTCGAGGACACCGTGACGCCGCCCCTCCCGTTCGACCGCACCGGCGTGACCGACCACAGCGAGACGACCGACGACCCGGCGGCGGGGCCCGCCGGACTGGCCGAACTTGGAGGTGACGGATCGGTGGACGCCGTGGTGCTGGAGTTCCTGCGGACCACCCGGGAACTGGTCGCGGCGCAACGTGACGTCGTACTGGGCTACTTGGGCATCGACCCGACTGGCCTGGCCCGGCCGGGCCAGCTTCCCGAGGGGCGGCCGGCGGACTTCGTGCCGCCGCGGCCCCGGGCCGTGTCGGACGACGTGCCGGACGTGG
>NZ_CDWTNB010000043.1:0-26314 GCF_977947065.1 Frankia sp. CgJB1 | reverse complement strand
CGGACACTCGGTGTCGTGCGCGGGACCGAACTCCGGGGAGCGTCCGGGCCTCGCGACGGGAATGACGCCCGCCTCCGCGGCACCGACGCCACCGGCACCGCTCGCATGGTGACCGTCCAGCACGAGGCGGCCGCCCGCCACCAGGTGATCGTCCGCCATCAGGCGACCGTCCAGCACAAGGCGGCGCTGTTCCTCGGCAGCGGTCTGCTCAACCTGTCGCATGGCACGGCGCAGGATCGGCGGAGCCATGACCGACGTGACGATCGCGACCAGAACGATGACCGTGTACGTCTCGGTGGAGAGCACCCCCAGCCGCACGCCGACGCTGGCCACCACGATCTCGATGACCCCCCGCGCGTTCATGCCGGCGCCCAGGGCAAGAGCCTCCCAGGGGGTCAGCCGGCTGGCCCGTGCCCCCGCGTACACACCGGCAAACTTGCCGAAGACCGCGACCGCGAGCACGATCACCGCCGCGAGCAGAACCCGGGGTTCACCCAGAGCGATGAGATCGACACGTAGGCCCGCCGTCGCGAAGAAGATGGGCGCGAGCACCGCCATCACCACGATTCGCAACGGGGCGACACTGGCCTGATCCACCAGGCCGGACGACCCGAGGACGACCCCGCCCAGGAAGGCGCCGAGCACCGCCTCCAGCTCCAACGCCTGCGTCCCGGCCGCCGACGCGAGCACCAGCACGGCCACGAAGGCCACGACCGATCCGCTCCTGGCGCCGGGATCGGCGCCAGCCCCAGCCCCGGCACCACTCGTGGCAATGATCCGTCCCAGCACGGCCCGGATGACGACCCGGCCGATCGTCAACGCGAAGATCCCCGCCCCGAGGACGTAAAGCACCGACAACGCCGTGTCGCCCGCCCGGACACCGGTGGTCGCCATCGCGGACACGACCGCCAGCATCAGCCAGCCAACGGCGTCGTCGATGATCCCGCCGGCCAGCGCGAGCTGCCCGACCTTCCGATGGGTCAGACGCATCTCCATGAGCGTCTTCGCCATCACCGGGATGGCGCTCACGCACATCGTCACCCCGAGGAACAGCGCGAAGACCGTCCGGTCGCCGTCGGGGCCCAGCAGGGAGGACGGCATCAGCACGCCGGTGGCGATCCCGAAACCCAACGGCAGGAGCAACCCACCGAGGCTGATCCGGGCGACGGTGAGACTGCGCCGGCGGATGATCCGCGTATCAATCTCGAACCCGCTGAGCGCGACCAGGAAGAGAACGCCGAGCTGTCCCACCGCGTCGAGCAGGTGAAACTGCGCGGCGTCACGCGGAAGCAACCAGTCCGAGAAGGCCGGCCACAGCGTTCCGAGCAATGACGGGCCGAGGAGCACGCCGACGCAGAGTTCCCCGACGATGGCGGGCATCCGCAGGCGCACGGCGAGACGCCCGAGCAGAATTGCCAGACTGAGCAGCACGGCGAGCTGAAGCAGGAACAGCAGCAGGGAATGCGGTGGGATCGAGGGGACGGGCTGGGCGGACGTGAGGGACAATGTCTCTCCTCGGACGTCTCGCCACCATTGACGGCGGCGAGGGCTCCAAGCCGACGACCGACGACCGACGGCCGCATCGGCGACAGGCCAGCCGAGAGCCGGAATCCCGGATCACGGAGACCGGATCACGGATTTCTCGTCATCCCCCGTCGCCCGCGCGCATGCGATTCGGTCGGCTGACGCCGCGGGCGCCGGCACTGGTACCGACGTCCCTCAAGAAGAAACCACAACGGACGCCGGGGAGTCCGCCGTTCGCGTCATCTCCCGCCGCATGGCGCGGAGTTGTGGAGGGGTAATCACGTTTTCCGGGCCGGCAACCGCGACCAGCCCTCCGCGCTTCCCTCCGCTTCACCGGCCTGCGCAGGCGGGGAGAAATCGGCTCAGATGAGGCCGAGCGCGCGGACCGCCTCCCGCTCCTCGGCCAGCTCACGCACCGAGGCGTCGATCTCCTCCCGGGAGAAGGCGTCGAGCTCCAGACCCTGCACGATCTCGAACCGGCCGCCGGACGCGGTGACCGGGAACGAGGAGATGAGCCCCTCGGGCACCCCGTAGGAGCCGTCGGACGGGATCGCCGCCGAAGTCCAGTCGCCCGCCGGGGTGCCGTTGACCCAGGTGAAGATGTGGTCGATGGCCGCGGAGGCGGCCGACGCCGCGGACGATGCGCCGCGCACCTCAATGATCTCGGCGCCCCGCTTGGCGACCCGCGGGATGAACTCGTCGGCAATCCATGCCTGGTCGCCGACCGCCTCGGCGCCGCTGCGTCCGCCCACCTCGGCGTGGAAGATGTCCGGGTACTGGGTAGCCGAATGGTTACCCCAGATCGTGATCTTCTTGATCTCGGTGCTGGGCACGCCGAGTTTCTTGGCGAGCTGCGCGATCGCGCGGTTGTGGTCAAGCCGGGTCATCGCGGTGAATCGCTCGGCGGGCACGTCCGGAGCGTGCGTCTGAGCGATGAGCGCATTGGTGTTGGCCGGGTTCCCGACGACGAGGACCCTGATGTCCTCGGCGGCCCCGCTGTTGATCGCCTCGCCCTGCGGCTTGAAGATCCCGCCGTTGGCGGACAGCAGGTCACCACGCTCCATGCCCTTGGTCCGCGGGCGTGCGCCGACGAGGAGGGCCACGTTGGTGCCCTCGAAGGCCCGTTTGGCGTCGTCGAACACGTCAACCCCCGCCAGTAGCGGGAAGGCGCTGTCCTCGAGCTCCAGCGCCGTGCCCTCCGCCGCCCGCACGGCCTGCGGGATCTCCAACAGACGCAGCTTCACCGGCGTGCCCGCACCCAGCAGCTGGCCCGACGCGATGCGGAACAGTAGCGCGTAGCCGATCTGACCGGCGGCGCCGGTTACGGTGACGTTGACGGGCGTTGAGCTCACTGGCTTCTCCTGGTGCAGATCACGGAAGATCGGGATGCGGCCCGTGTCGTCCTCGTAACGATCCCGAGCCGGCTGGGTAACCGGTCCTGGACTGGAACGTCTTCTGCCGCCCCAGCGATGCTAGTCCGAGGCTAGTCCGAAGTTCTTGGTCAGGAGGCACGGGCGGCGCGGACGCAGCTCACATCGCGGCGCCGCGATGGGGCACGTGCTACCGGCCGATCTCGGTCCCGCACCGTGGTACGGGCGGGACCAGCGCGAAACGTTTCGCGTCCGCGGTGACCTGAAGGCAAGGTGTAGCAACGGGTGATCTGCCCGAAATGGGCGGCGAAGTTGACGGGGGCGGGCAGCAACCCGTCCGCGTCATAGCCGCGCACCGCCCGCAGGCCCCTGATGAACGTCTCCCGGCTGGGACATGGCCCGGCGGCCACCAAGCCGCGCAGGAACATGTCCGCCGAGATCCACCCGGACAGGGCCGCCTGCTGGGCCGGCGGGGACACCTGGGGCGCGTACTCCAGCATGGCCTGCAGGAACCGCTGGTGAGCGGGAGTCTCCTGCTCGAACGGCAGGTAGTCGACGAAACTGTAGACCCCGGCCAGCACTCTGCCGAACAATTGCAGGAGACGCTGGTCGTAGCCGGTGGGCGACAGGATGACCCGCAGATCTGCCCGGGCCACCCGGGCGCCCAGGACCACCTGGCCGAAGGCGGCGCCGGTGACGGCGCCGACCAGGACGTCCGCGCCGCTATCGCGCACCTTCCGGCCGATACCTGGGATGTCGACCGGCCCGGTCGCGTCGATCCGGCCGAGCACCCGCACCCCGGCCGCGGCGAGGCTCAGCGCCATCTTGTCGGCGAGGGTCACGGAGGTCGCCGAGAACCCGGACTGGGCGATGATCGCCCGGTGGCCGCCGCGCTCGGCGACGAACTCACCCCAAGTCGTGACGGACGGCCCGTCGAAGATCATATTCGAGTAGCTGAACATGTTGTCGTTGTGGGTCCAGGCCGCTTCCAGCGAGGTACCGGTCACCGGTATTCGCCGGCTATTGAGATAACCAGCGGAACCACTGGCCACGGAGGTCGACTCGATGATTCCGAACACCTGGTCGTCCTCCACGAGCCCCTGGGCGGCGGCCTGGTTCCCGGCGGGATTCGAGGCGTCATCCCGCCAGACATAGACCACTTTTCGGCCATACACACCACCCGCCTTGTCCGCCACCCCGAGCCGGGCGTCCACCCCGGCCCGGAAGGACCGGAACAGTGACGCCGCGTTTCCGGTGTCCGGATAGAGCAGGCCGAATCTGATCGAGCCCGGACCGACGCCCGGCGCCGCGCAGGCCGGGGGCGCGGTCGGCCTGTCGGTGGAGACCCGGCAGCCGACCGCTCCCAAGACGATCAGGAGACTCACGAGCCCGAGCAGCGCGGCCCGACGGTCCGCACGACGGCGCCGAGGCCGGTGCGGCCCGGCCCCCAGAGCCGTGATGCTCCTCACTCCATCAAGCCTGAACCAGGAGGACCACTCTTCGGTGCCATTCCGTTGATTTTGTGAGATTCACCGAAGATCGATTGCTCCCGGTTTCAGGATCCGATCCCGCTTCGGGCTCCCCACGCGGTACCCCGTGGGGTGCGGCCCCGGTCGGCCAGGTCAGAACGCCGCCGCGGCAGCCCGGGCGATGGCCTGGTCAAGGGGGGCGGGACCACCGCTCACCCCGACGGCCCCCACGATCACCCCGTTCCGCCACAGCGGCAGCGCACCGGGCAGACCCGTGACGACCGGTTCCGCCGGCGACGGACGCTCCCGTCCGACGCGGCCGTCACCCGTGGCAGGTGCCTTGCCGCCAGCGTGTCCCTCGCCACCGGTATGACTGACCAGCTGGGCCGGCGGAGCCCAGGACCGAGCCGCACACGCCTTGTCGACGGAGATATCCGCGGTCTCGAGCCGGGCATTGTCCATCCGGACGTGGGCAACCAGAATTCCGGCGTGGTCAACGACGGCAATGTTAACCGGTTGACCGAGGTGAACCGCATATTTCTCCCCGGCGGCGATGATCCGACGGGCGTCCTCGAGCGATACGGTCATCCGCGACTCTCCCCATAAAGCGGCGTTCCGGTGCGCTTGACCATAGGCCCTGGCTGACTGTCAGGTGGTGGAAGGCGCGCCGCGTAACCACCGTCGCGCATGGCACTCCCGAGTGGCGAACGGCAGGATACAGGTAGACACGGGGTATCCCCGGTTCCCCGGCGGGGAACCGGGGGTCAGGCCGCGGCGACGAACGGGAGGACGGCCTGGGGGCAGCGGTGGATCAACCGGCTGGAGAGATAGCCGCCGCCCAGCAGGTCCAGCAGAGCACCGGCGCCCGGATAATCCAGCCGGCCGACCCGGTGCAGGCCGCGCAGACGCAACAGACCGGGCAAGTGCGCCTCGATGACTCGCTGGTCGGGCCGGGGAGCTCCCTCGAGCCAGGTGTCGAACTGCGCGCCGGTCATGATTTCCCACACAACTGTGTCCGCGACGGCACCGGTGCCGTCGGTGACGGTCACCAGATGGGGTACCCGGATCAGATCGGCGAAGCCGCTGAGATCCGGCCGCACCCCGGCGGTGACGACGTTGTCACCGACCTCCGGCTCGCCGCCGGACCCGGGGGGGCCGCCGGGGGCGGGCGTACCGCCTGCTCCCGGCCGTCTCAGGGCATTGCGCAGATGAGAAGCGAACGCCAAGGCCAGCGCGCTGCGACCGGGCGGGCTGGCATGAGCGTGCAGGACGATGGCGTCGACTGCCGGTGCGCGTAGCCGCTCGGCCGCCGCGCGAACCAGCCAGGCCGGCTCGACCAGGACGAAACTGACCTGCGCGCGCCGCCGCTCCTCGATGGCGTCACCGCCGCCTCCCGACGGGGTCCGCACCCTCATGGACTCGTGAATCCACTGGCAGGTGATGAGCCCGTCGGCACCGGGAAGTGAGAGGAGCGGCAGATCCTCCGAGCTGAAGATCCGTTCAGGGATCGACGTGGGCATGCTGTCTCCGGTCCGGTTGGCCGGGAGCGACGCGAACGCGACCGCGGGCCGCGTGAGCGGGTTGCTAAGTGCAGGAGCGGGGCTGGCACCGTCTCGCCACGTGCCCGCCCGGTCCGGGCGGTCCGGGCGGGCACCGCCCCCCAGACCACAATCGGCCACGGTGCCCACACCGTCCACGACCCGGCGTGGGCTCCCTGTAGGGGGAGCCCACGCAGCGATGGAACGTACCCGCCTCGTCGAGGCTGCCGGAACCGGGAAAGCCATGACGGGCTCAGCTACTGGAGCAGGTTGTCGAAGTCGCCGTCTTTGGCGCCGAGTATCAGAGCCTCGATTTCAGCTCGGGTATACACCAGAGCGGGTCCGTTTGGATGCCGAGAGTTACGGACGGCAACTTCGTCGCCCGGAAGCTTCGCCATTTCGACGCAGTTTCCCTGCGAGTTGCTCCGGCGGCTCTTCTGCCATGTCACGCGCTGCAGCGCCGCGGCAGGCATACCGCTGTAGATCTTGCTTATGTCGATCTCCTGAAGCCCCGGGAAGCCGTGCCGCCACGGCCCCGACCCACGCCGTCCGCTCGCTGTACCACCGACGGGCCAACCATCGACCGCCGACCGACTGCCAGCCAAAACCATGACGGAACACCCCCCGGAAGATCGTCCCACCATGCCAGCGTGTGCGACCGCACGAACTTCAGCTCACGATACAGCACGGTCGGGTGCACGTGCATCAAGCGGGCGACGGACGCCCGGCCCGATGCCTCGCGTTGCCGCGGCCTCCACGCCGAACCAGTCCCAGGACGGCCCCAGGACAGCCCAAAGAAAGATCAATAAAAGATCAAGAGAAGATCGACAACATCTAACGGAAGTGCCAAGGATGTTGATGTAACCACCGAAAGCACTAAAAATCTCATCATAAACACCATAAAAACACCACGAATCTGAGCCCAGCCCGTCCATGGGGCTCCCCGAAGAACCATGGACGGGTCTCGACACCACTAGGCGAAACGTCCGAAAAATCCGAAGAGTGACGAATCCGATCCGTGCACCGGGCACCCGTACGAGGCGGCCGCGGGCCGAGCCAGGAGAAAAAGATCCCCGACCTGGAGGAAAGATGCGCGCTCACGACGGGGCACTCCGGCTCCCCGGACGACGGGAGGCCGGCCGCGCGTGACCTGACTGTGCACAAGGTCATAGCCTCGGCGTAGCGAAAACCGTGGCCCTTCCGGTCTACTCGTGGCTCCGGGGCCCGCGAAATAGCTGTAAAACAACGGGGGACACCTCAACAGCACTCGACGGAGATCGTGCACCAGAACCAGCGCGCCGGCGTGAACCCGGAGAGACCCGCGGCGGGAGGCCGAGGCCTGGAGGAGGGGCGGGACGGTCGGAGAGGCGGCACGACGGAGAGCTGGTGGCCGCGGGGTGGATGCCACGGGGCGGGCGGCCAGGGGACACGTGGCTGCGGGACCGGTCGCCGGGTCCGGGGGAACCCGACGGGAGAGTGGGGGAGGAGCGAAGAGGAGCGGAGCCGTGGAGAGCAACAGTAGGAAGTACACGATCGCCGTCCAGGGCCCGAAGTCCTCACGCCCCCTGGAATCTGGCACCGTGAGAGTGGAATGTCCGGACATATCATCGTCCACACCATTGCGTCCGTACCCGACAGCCGGGGGCATCCTCATCCCCCGTTAAACGGAGACCCGCCGTCGACGCTCCCCGTGAGCGTGTATACAAATAATCCTCACCACGCTAAACACGCGAGTGTCACCCAGACGAGAGAACCAGCCACCCATCCGGAACCAGAAGATCGAGTATCTTACTCTTGTGTTGACCATGGCGAGGGGGCCGACCGTGACGACAGCTCAGCCGGGAAGTGGACCGACCGTACGTCGGATCCTGCTCGGCTCTCAGCTCCGTCGACTTCGCGAGGAGAAGGGCATCAGCCGGGAAACCGCCGGCTACCACATCCGCGCCTCAGAGTCGAAGATCAGCCGGATGGAGCTTGGCCGCGTCAGCTTCAAAGAACGCGACGTCGCCGACCTGCTGACCTTCTATCAGGTCACGGACGATGCAGAGCGCGCCCCATTGCTGGCCCTTGTCCGGGAGGCGAACGCCGCTGGCTGGTGGCAGAACTTCAACGACGTTCTCCCGTCCTGGTTCCAGCCGTACATCGGTCTGGAGGAGGCGGCCCAGCTCATCCGGACCTACGAGCTCCAGTTCATTCCGGGCCTGTTGCAGACCGAGGACTACGCCCGAGCAATCATCACGCAGGGTAGTGATCACCTACCAGCCGACGTCGTCGAGCGCCGGGTTAACGTGCGGCTCAACCGGCAGAAGCTGCTGTACCGTAAGAACCCGCCACGGCTCTGGATAGTCATCGACGAGGCGGCGCTGCGTCGGCCGATCGGCGGGCCGAAGGTGATGCGGGCCCAGATCAAACACCTCATCACCGCGTCCGAGCTACCGAACCTCACTCTGCAGGTGATGCCGTTCTCCTTCGGCGGCCACGCGGCGGAGGGTGGGGCCTTCACGATCCTCCGCTTCCCCGAAATGGACCTGCCGGACGTGGTCTACCTGGAGCAGCTCACCGGTTCCACCTACCTCGACAAGCGCGAGGACGTCGACCGGTACATGGAGGTGTATAACCGGCTCAGTGTCGACAGCACGACCCCGGGTGATACTCCCGAACTGCTACGGCGCATCATCACCGAGCTCTGAACGCGGTTCGCTCCCAGCTCACCGACCGGCTGCTCCGCCGGCCCGCCGGCCTACTACTCGGCCGGCCTGCCGGCCTGCCGGCCCTACTGCTCCGCCATCCCGCCGATCGGCTCGACCCGCCTGGTCGGGTCCGTGACCGCGCTCGCCGGCCAGGTCAGCTCCAGGCTGAGACACCGATCGTCCAGCTCCACCGAGACCTCGATCCCGCCCGGGTCCTCTCCCCCGCAGCCGAGCTGCGGGGGCGGCAGGCCCTGCGGCCAGGGCAGCGAGACGAAAACACTGCCGCCGGCCGGCGTCCACAGGACCGTCATAATCGCCCGGCCGCCTGGGACGGCGGCGAGCACCTCCCGCACCTGATCGGCCACCATGGCCCGCACGGGAGCTGGCGCGAGCCGCAGATCGCCGGACAGCTGGATCTGGACGGTCATTCCCGCAGCCTCGGCGTCGGCGACGACCGCGTCGAGGTCCGCCAGCGCCGACGACGGACCACCCCCGGTGATCATGCGACGGACGGCGGCCGCCCGTATCGCGCACCTGCTCCGAACGGCGGCTTCCCGCGGGTCCAGCCAACCGCCCGCGACTCCGTCGAGTAACGGCAACACCTCCCACCCCACGGTGCGCAACCACTGCGCCCGCTCCCACCTGATCATGGTGAACGCATCCACCTGGGCGGCGACCTCAGCCTCGGCGGCCAGGGCGCGGGCGGTCGTCTCCGCGGTGCCGCGCAGCAGGGGACCCAGCATCGCGGTCACAATCTGCACCCCGCACGCACCGTAGATCAGTACCCCCAGCCGCGCCAGCACCAGCGGTTCGGTGATACCACGCAGGAACACCGCAACGATCATCATGGCGATCGCGACCAGCAGCGCACCCACCCATTCCCAGAGTGGCCGGGAGGCGGTGATGAACGCTAGGAGCAGGGGAAGCACGAGCAACGGCCAGTCCGCGATCCGGACGATGTCCGCGCCGACGGTGTTCGCTATGCCGGCGACGGCGACGGCGACGGCCAGGAACAGCAGCACGGCCGCCTCGGGACCGCTGATCGGCCGACTCCGTCCGCGCCGGACGAAGGCGACGGTGAGCGCGGCCACCAGCAGCCACAGCGCTCCCGCTCCAGCCATCGTCCGCACCCATCCACCCGTGCCGACCAACGGCACGAGCATGATGATCAGCCACAGCCCGGCGATCTGCCCGAGCGCCCGGCGCAGCCCGGCGGCATAGGCGTCGCGTAGCTCGGCGGCGATCGCGGCGACGTCCCGACGATCGCCGACCCGCCCGCCGACCCTTCCGGCCCCGTGATCAGCCCGATCGCCGCGATCATCGCTCGGCTGTGGTCGCGTCACGTGCCCCGTCGTCGCGTCCGGGGCGCGCCACTGCAGTTCCACAACGGTGCCCTGCCCCGGGCGCGCGTCGATGCGGGCGGTCCCGGCGACGTCCACCAGCCGTCCGACGATGGACTCGCGCAGCCCGAGCCGGGCGGGGTCGACCCGCTGCGGGTCGAAGCCGCACCCGGCGTCGGACACCGTCACGATGAGCAGGCCCGGGCCACCGCCGAGGAGCAGCGAGGCACGCCGGGTGCCGGAGTGCCGTTCCACGTTGACCAGCGCCTCGCCGACCGCTCCGACGAAGGCCTCCACAACCACGGCCGGGGGCTCACCGGGAGGTTCCCCCGCGACGGCTGGGAGACGCCGGTCCTCGAGGCTGACCTGCAGCCCCCGTCGAGCGGCGTCGCGGACGGCCTCGGCCAACCGATCGCCGATCGGCGGACCGACCTCGTCGTCCCGGTCGAGCAGGCCGCGCACGGCGGTGAGGCTCTGCGCACATCGACGCCGGGTGAGTGCCACGTCCCGCCCCCCGCCCCAGGCGATGCCGGTCAGGGTGTTCAGCACCGTGTCGTGGATGACTCGCTTCCGTTCCCGGCGGTCGCGGGCGACGGCGAGGACCACCGCCTCGCTGCGGTGCCGGGCCACAACGTTCGCCCAGCGCTGGTCGGCCGTACGGGCGATCCGGCGCAGTCGACCGATCGCCAGCCCGAGTAGACCGGGAATGATCAGCAGCATGGCGGTCTGAGAGAAGACCTGGGGGTTGTGGCCCCAGCCGCCTACGAGAGTGGCGCCGCACAGCGTCAGGAGCAGGACCGACGCGACGGCCGTCGGAAATGTCCAGACCGTCACGATCCCGGCGTTGATGGCGGTCAGGAAGACGAAGTTCCCGCTGTCCCCCACCGAAGCGGGCGGCAACCAGGACGAGGCCGTCAGGGCGAGGACCGTCGACATCGCGACCGTGCTGGTGGTCATCGATCGACGGATCCCGCGTCGCAGGCCGACGACGCAGAAGACGAGACCACCGATGACCGTCAGCCCCGCGACGGCCATCGCCGCCGGCCTGTGGTCGTACCAGCGCCAGACCGCGACGTAGCACGCCGTCAGCAGGACCGCGACCGCCCGCAGAGTAACGAGGACGCGCCCCATGACCTGTTCCAGCGCCTGGTAAGCCCGGCCCAACTCGACGGAGGCTCGGCCCAGCTCGAGCGTGCCCTCCCCGAAGGCGGTCACCGTGCCCGCGGAGGCGGTAGCGGCGGTGCCCGTGGCGGCGGAGGAGGCCGGCGCCGCGAGCGGGACCGGCTCCCGCACCCCGGGCGAGGCCGCCTCCCGCCTGTCGGCAGTCACGCCCTGCTCGGCCCGGGGAGGTCGCCCGGACCAGGGTAGGGGCCGACTTCGCACCTCATCATCATGATGGCTCTGTCCCCTCAGCATCGAGGTTCCTGTCGACGACAAGCTTGCGACGGCATAGAGGCCGCGACGGCGTCGAGCAGCGACCCACCGCCGACCGGGCGGGCCGTTGGCAGGCTACCGGCGGCGCCTCGCCTTGGTCCGCAAAGGACCGGCTCGCCTCTCATCCGTCGGACCGCTCATCCGTCGAAAAGGTAACGGGACGGCCCGACCTCCCATTCGGGGGAGCTAGTCACGGTCCAGGGACCGCAGACCGTGCTCAGGTCCCCAAAATTCGCTGACCGAAAAGTCACCGCCACCGCCCGACGGGCCGGAGGAATGCAACGCCGCCGGGACAGCTGTGTCCTAGGCTTGACGACGTGTGGAAAGGCAGCTCTTGAATCCTCCCGCCACGCCGCCCAGGCCGCAGCCGTCACCACCGGCAGGCCCAGTAGCACCGGCAGGCCCGGTACCACCGGCGGAGCTGTCCGCGCGGCTGACCGGGTTGTCTCCTCGCGACGCCCATCGGCTGGGCCGACGGCTCGCCGAGAGCCGGCGCACCCGCGAGCCCGCCGCGCGCCAGCGGGCCCTACAGGCCATCGCCGCCGAGGTGGACCGGGCGGCGCTGCAGGTGGAGCGGCGCCGGGCCAGCGTCCCGACGCTCGACTACCCCGACATCCTTCCAGTCACCCAGCGCAAGGACGAGATCCTCGCCGCGATCCGGGATCACCAGGTGGTCGTCGTCGCCGGGGAGACCGGGTCCGGCAAGACCACCCAGCTACCGAAGATCTGCCTGGAGCTCGGCCGCGGGATCCGGGCGATGATCGGGCACACCCAGCCGCGCCGAATCGCCGCGCGTACCGTCGCCGACCGCATCGCGGAGGAACTGCGCACCCCGGCTCCCCAGGCGGGCGGCGTCGTCGGCTACCAGACCCGGTTCACCGACCAGGTGCACGAGAACACGCTGGTCAAGCTCATGACGGACGGCATCCTGCTGGCCGAGATCTCCTCCGATCGCCAGCTGCGCCGCTATGACACGCTCATCATCGACGAGGCGCACGAACGCAGCCTCAACATCGACTTTACCCTCGGCTACCTGCGGTCGTTACTCCCCCGCCGGCCGGATCTCAAGATTGTCATCACCTCCGCGACGATCGAGACGGCCCGGTTCTCCGCCCACTTCGCGGACGCCCCGGTCATCGAGGTGTCCGGGCGCACCTATCCGGTCGAGGTCCGCTACCGCCCACTCGTCCCGGCGGCCGACGGACCAGCCGACGGACCGGCCAGCGGCCCGGCCGACGGGCGGAGGACCGGCAGGGAGAACGGTGAGGTCGAGCGCGACCAGACCCAGGCCATCAGCGAGGCGGTCGACGAGCTGTGCGCGGAGGGCTCGGGCGACATCCTGGTGTTCCTCAGCGGCGAACGGGAGATCCGCGACACCGCTGAGGCACTCACCCGCGAGCAGCGGCCGAACACCGAGATCGTGCCGCTCTACGCCCGCCTGTCCGCCGGCGAGCAGCACCGGGTGTTCCAGCCGCACACCGGACGGCGGGTGATCCTGGCCACCAACGTTGCCGAGACCTCGCTGACCGTGCCGGGAATCCATTATGTGATCGACCCGGGCACCGCGCGGATCTCCCGCTACAGCCACCGCACCAAGGTGCAGCGGCTGCCCATCGAACCGATCTCACAGGCCTCCGCCAACCAGCGCAAGGGGCGCTGCGGGCGGACCGCCGACGGCATCTGCATCCGCCTCTACAGCGAGGAGGACTTCGCCGGCCGGCCGGAGTTCACCGATCCGGAGATCCTGCGGACGAACCTGGCCTCGGTCATCCTGCGGATGGCCGACCTCGGCCTCGGCGAGATGGCCACGTTCGGGTTCCTCGCTCCACCCGACCCCCGCCAGATCAGCGACGGCGAACTGCTCCTCGCCGAGTTGGGGGCATTCGACGCCACCGCGGCCGATCCCCGCCACCGGATCACTCCCCTCGGCCGGCGGCTGGCGCAGATCCCGGTGGATCCCCGGCTGGCCCGCATGGTGCTCGCCGCCGACGAGCAGGGCTGCCTGCGCGAGGTGCTCGTCATCGCCGCCGCGCTCGCGATCCAGGATCCCCGGGAGCGCCCGGTCGAGCACCAGCAGGCGGCCGACGCCCGCCACGCCCGGTTCGCGGACCCGACCTCGGACTTCCTGGCGTACCTGAACCTGTGGAACTACCTGCGCGACGCCCGCGGCGAGCTGTCGGCCAACCAGTTCCGGCGGATGTGCCGCACGGAGTTCCTCAACTACCTGCGCATCCGGGAATGGCAGGACGTGCACGGCCAGCTCGCCGCGGTGGCCCGCGGCCTGGGGCTTACCCCCCGGGACGACGGCTCCGGCGCGGCCGATCCACGAACCGATCCACGAGCCGTGCACCAGGCCCTGCTGACCGGGCTGCTGTCGCACATCGGTCGTTACGACCCGGAGCGCCGGGAGTACGCCGGCGCCCGCGGCGGCCGCTTCGCGCTCTGGCCGGGCTCCGCCCTGGCCCGGCGGTCGAACCGCGCCGAGCGCACCGGGCCGACAGCCACGTCGGCAGACCCGACAGCCGCGCTGGCGGACCCGGGGGACCCGGCGGGCGAGGACGCGCCGAAGCGGCCGTCCGGACCACCCGCCTGGGTGATGGCCGCCGAGCTGGTGGAGACCTCCCGGCTGTGGGGCCGCACCGCCGCGCGGATCGACCCGGACTGGATCGAGCCGCGCGCCGCCCACCTGGTGCATCGCACGTACAGCGAGCCGCGCTGGTCGCGCCGGCAGGGCGCGGTGCTCGCCGACGAGAAGGTGACCCTGTACGGGGTGACGATCGTCGCCTCCCGGCCGGTCCAGTACAGCCGGGTCGACCCGGCCCTGTGCCGGGAGCTGTTTCTTCGGCACGCGCTGGTCGAGGGTGACTGGCAGACCCGCCACGCCTTCTTCCACGCCAACCGGGAGCTGCTCGCCGACGTCGAGGAGCTGGAGCACCGGGCCCGGCGGCGCGACATCGTCGTCGACGACGAGACGCTGTTCCATTTCTACGACGAGCGCATCCCCGCGGATATCGTGTCCGCCCGGCACTTCGACGCCTGGTGGCGCAAGGCGCGCCGGACGACCCCGGACCTGCTCGACTTCCCGCGCTCAATGCTCGTCTCCGCGGGCGCCGAGGGAATCACCGAGGCCGACTACCCCGACGTTTGGCAGGCGGGCGACCTCGCGCTGCCGCTGAGCTACCAGTTCGAACCGGGCTCGGCGGCCGACGGGGTCACCGTGCACATCCCGCTGGCCGTGCTGAACCAGGTCGGCGCCGAGGGCTTCGAATGGCAGGTGCCGGGGCTGCGCGAGGAGCTCGTCACCGCCCTCATCCGGGCGCTGCCGAAGGCGGTGCGGCGCAGCTTCGTCCCGGCGCCGAACTACGCCAAGGCGGTCCTGGCGAACATCACGCCACGCCAGGTGCCCCTGCTCACCGCGGTGGAACACGAGCTGCGCCGGATGGGCGGGCCGGAGATCCCGCGCGACTCCTGGTCGCTGACGGGTGTGCCGGATCACCTGCGGTTCACCTTCCGGGTGGAGGACGCCGGCGGGCGGGTGCTGGCCGAGGGCAAGGACCTCGACGCCATCAAGGAGCGGCTGCGCCCGAGGACCCGGGAGGCCGTCGCCGCCGCGGCGGACGGCCTCGAGCGGGCCGGCCTGCGGGCGTGGGGGGACCTCGGCGCCCTGCCGAAGATCGTCGAGCTGTGCCGCGGCGGCAACGCGGCGGGCGGCCACGTGGTGAAGGCGTTCCCGGCGCTGGTTGACGAGGGCGGTTCGGTCGCGGTGCGGGCCGCCGGCACCGAGGCCGAACAGCGCCAGCTGATGTGGGCCGGCACCCGGCGCCTGGTGCTGCTGGGCGTCCCCTCCCCGGTGCGCGGCCTCAACGCCCGGCTGTCGAACGTCGCGAAGCTGGCCCTGAGCCACAACCCGCACCGCGACGCCGCCGACCTGCTGGACGACTGCGTGCGGGCCGCCGCCGACCGGTTGATCGCCGCGGCCGGCGGGCCCGCCTGGGACGAGGCGGGCTTCACCGCGCTGCTTGCCGCGGTACGCGCGGGGCTGCCTGAGGCCGCCTTCGAGGTGGTCCGCGAGGTTCAGCAGGTGCTCGGCCTCGCCCACGCGGTCGATCTGGCGCTGCGCGAGCTGCGTGCCCCGGCGGTGGCGGCGTCGGTGGCCGACGCGCGCGGCCAGCTCACCTCGTTGATCTACCGGGGATTCGTCACCGACACCGGGGCCGACCGGCTGGCGGACCTCGTCCGCTACCTGACCGCGCTGGAACAGCGGCTGGAGCGGCTGCCCCGCGATCCCGGGCGGGACAGGCTCAACACCGCGACCGTCGGGCGCGTCCAGGACGCCTATCGGGAGCTGCTCGCCACCGTCCCCGCCGGCCGGGAGCCGGCGCCCGAGATCCGGCGCCTCCGCTGGATGATCGAGGAGCTGCGGGTGAGCCTGTTCGCGCAGAGCCTGCGCACCCCGTACCCGGTTTCCGAGGAACGCGTCTACCGAGCGATCGACGCCATCCTCGGTTAATCCGTTTCGGTGACTATGCCATGCTGGGACGGTGACCGGCGGGGGCGATGGGCACGGCGCTCCCGACTGTTTCGTGTCGTACGCGGACGACGGGCGGGCCTGGGCCGAATGGATCGCCGGGACGTTGGAGGATGCCGGCTACCAGGTCCTGCTTGAGTCCTGGGCGCCGGCGGGGACGCACCGGGTGGGGTGGCTGGACCGGGCGGTGAGCCAGGCCCGGCACACGGTCGCGGTGGTCTCTGACGGCTACCTGCGCTCCTCGCCCGCGGTCGCCGAATGGGCGGCGGCGTGGTCGGCCGACCCGACCGGAGGCGAACGCCGGCTGCTGGTGACCAGGGTGGCGGACCGGCCGCTGCCCGGCCTGCTCGGCCAGCTCGTCCCGGTCGACCTGTTCGACCGCAGCGAGATCGCCGTCCGGACCAGCCTGCTCGCGGCCCTGCGTGGCGACCGGCCACAGCCGGAACAGCCGCCGGGCTTCCCCGGCCGGCGGGGGATCTTCCCGCCGGAGCTGCCGGCGGTGTGGAACGTGCCGGACCAGCCCGCCCGGTTCGTCGGCCGGACGGCCGCGCTCGCCCGGCTCGACGAGGCGCTGTCCCGCTCGCCGCTGGTCACCGTGACGGGAATCGCGGGGATCGGGAAGACCAGCCTGGTCACCGAGTACGCCCGCCAGCACCGGGCGGATCTCGACGCCGTGTGGTGGGTGCCGGCGGAACGCCCCGAGCTGATCGGCGAGCGGGTGCGCGAGCTCGCCCCGGCGGTGGGCCTACCCGGCCACGCGGAACCGGCCGCCGTGATCGCGAACCTCGGCCGGGCCGACGGCCGCTGGCTGATCGTGCTCGACGACGCTGCCGACGCCGACACGCTGCCGGCCTGGCTGCGGCCCGCCGACCCCGGCCGGCTGCTGCTGACCTCCCGCAACCCCGGCTGGGACCATCTCGGCCCGGTCGTGCCGGTCGGACCGATGGACCGGGCCGAGTCCGTCACCCTGCTCGCCGGCCGGCTGCCCGCCGTCGAACGGACGGTCGCCGATCGGATCGCCGAGCGGCTCGGGGACCACCCGCTCGCCCTCGACCAGGCCGCCCACCGCATCAGCACCGGCCGCACCCCCGCCGAGACCTACCTTCAGGTGTTAATCGACCGGCCGGAGGTCCTCCTGGCGCAGGGGGAGGTGAGCGGGCGGCCCGGGGCCACCGCCGCCACCCTCTGGGACGAGCCGATCCGCCGGCTCGACGCCGAGGCACCGGCCGCCGGCCACCTGCTGCGGATCGTCGCGCACGGCGACAACGAACCGATCCCGATCCGGCTGTTCACCGCCGAGCCGGACGTGATCCCCGATTCCGGGCTGCGGGCGGCGGCCGGCGACCCGCTCGCCCTCGCCGACACCGTCGGCGTCCTGGAGCGGTACGGCCTGGCCCACCGCGACGCGGACACCGTGACGATGCACCGGCTGGTGCGGGCCGCCGTGCACACCCACACCAGCCCCGACCAGGCCGACGAGATCGTCGCGACCATGACCCGGATGCTGCGCGCGGCCCTGCCCGACGCCGTCACGGCCAACCCGGAAGCCTGGCCCGCCTGGCGGGAACTGCTCCCGCACACGCTCGCCGTGCTCGACGCCACCGCCACCGACCCCACCGACGCCGACCCCATCGACGCCGACGCCACCGACCGTCTGGAGGCCGACGGTCCGGAGGCCGCCTGGCTGGCGGAACGCTCGGCGGCCTACCTGCTCGAGCAGGGCCGGGCCGACCAGGCCCTCCCCCTCGCGGCCTGCGCCCTGGCCGCCCGCGAGCGGCTCGACGCACGTCGACACCCTGGCTTGCCGGGAGACCCTCGCACAGGTGACCCTCGCCGCCGGCCGGATCGACGACGCCGGCCGCCTAGCCGAGCGCACCGTCGCCGACCGCGAACGCGTCCTCGGCCCCGAGCACCCCGCCACCCTGGTCAGCCGGGACACCCTCGCCTGGGCGTTCCAGAAGGCCGGCCAGGTCGACCACGCGGTCAATCTGTTCCAGCGTACCCTCGCCGAGCGAGAACGCGTCCTCGGCCCCGAGCACCCCGACACCCTGGAAGGCCGGCACAGCCTTGGCCGCGGCGACGAGGCGGCCCGGCTGCTGCGGGACACCCTCGCCGACCGGCGGCGGATCCTCGGCCCGGAGCACCCCGCCACCCTCGACACCCGCCACAGCCTCGCCGTCGCCTACCGCCGGATCGGGGCGGTGGGCGACGCCGTGCCGCTGTTCGAGCAGACCCTCGCCGCCCGCGGACGGGTCCTCGGCCCCGAGCATCCCGCCACCCTCGGCAGCCGCCACCAACTCGCCGTCACCCACCACCAGGCCGGACGGCTCGACGACGCCACGCGCGAGTTCGGCCGCGCGCTGACCGGCCGCGAGCGCACCCTCGGCCCCGACCACCCCGACCACCCCGACACCCTCGAAACGGTCGACGGACTCGCCCGCGCCCACCTGCGGGCCGGACGACTCGATGACGCCGCACGCGAGTTCGGCCGCGCGCTGACCGGCCGGGAACGCGCCCTCGGCCCCGACCACCCCGAGACCACCGAGACCCGCGAGAACCTCGCCACCGCCCACCTCAGGCTGGGCCGGCCCGGCGAGGCCATCCCCCACCTCGAACGCGCCCTCGACCGCCACGAGCACGTCCTCGGCCCCGCGCACCCCCACACCGTCGAGACCCGGGACACCCTCGCGACGAGCTACCGGCGCACCGGGCAGCTCGAGGCGGCCGTGCCGCTGCTCGAACGACTGCTCGCTGACCGGAGCCGGGCACACGGCGTCGGCGACGCACGCACTCTACGCACCGCCGACGAGCTCACCGAGGTCTACCGGACCACCGGCCGGCTTCCGCAGGCCGTCGACCTGAACGAACGTGTTCTCGCCGTCCGCGAGCAGCTCCTCGGCCCCGGCCACCCCGATACCCGCGCCACCCGGGGCGCCCTCGCCGACACCTACCGCCAGGCCGGCCGGCCCGCCGACGCCGTCCCCCTCTACCGCGCCGCGCTCACCGACGCGCTACGCGAGCACGGCCCGTTCCATCCGGACAGCACCCGGGCCCGTCGCACCCTCGCCGACACTGTCGACCAGGCCCGCCACGACCGGCCGCCCCTTCCCGAACGGCCGATCCCGGCCGAGCCGAGGTTCCGCCACCGCGACCCCTAACCGACCTCGGCCCGCCGGTCACCGCGGGTCAGCCGATCCGTCGGACGCGGCCGGCTCGTCGGGCTCGACGGGCGGAAACCGATCAAGCAGCTCCAGCTTGCGGAGCAGCGCCTCGTCCGCCGCCCCCCGCGCCGGCCGCCCGCCCTCCGCCACCGCCCGCTCGCGGTCCTCCTCCCAGCGCCGTGCCTCCTCCCGAGCCAACTCGGCGTTCATCTGCTCCCGTGCTTCCCGCCAGTACTCCTCGATCCGCTTCTGGTTCTCCCGCCGCTCCTGTTCGGCGGCAAGCTCATTCGTCAACTCCTGGCCATGCCGCGCGTTCCATACTCGGGAGAACGAGCCGTCCCAGTCGACCGGACGGAGGTCGAACCTGCCCTCAAACGTCGCCCGAGCCTCATCCGCCCCCGTATCGGCGTCGCGCCCCGCGTCGGCATCGGGCGCCGGCTGCCCGGACGGTTCCCGACCGGCTGGCGGCCGCGCCCCCGATTCACGCTCGGCCGCAGATTCACCTGACGGGCCAGCGGTTTCCTCGGACATCACAGTCTTCTCCCGTCCCTGAGGCTCCCAGTCATGATCCCACCGCTACCGGCCCGCCGTGCCCCACCACGATCCCTCCAGGGGTGATCAGCGACCCGCCTGTCCTCGATATCCAACAGTCGGACACAACCGTTGCGATCCTTCCAGGGATGATCAGCGACCCGACCCCGAAAGTAAAGTCGCAGGTTGAAGGCATGATCGGCGGTGGATCGTGGACCGATTCTGCAGCGATCCGGCGGTAGTGCAACGGCCCAGGTCAGAGCCATGATCGGAATTTTAGAGTATCGAGTCCTGGTTGCCTATCTCGACGCCGAGCCACTCCATCCCCTATCTGCTGGACGGGCCAGGTGGACCTTCAGCGGTGTGGCTGTTGACCGGTGGGCCGGACGACGATCTCGTTGATATCGACGGTGTCGGATTGCTCGAGTGCGAACAGGACCGCACGGGCGACGTCAGTGGTGCCGAGTTTCGAGTCGGTGGCCCGGTCGGGCGATGTTTCGCCGGCTTTAACGAGTCCCGGCTGGATGAGGGTGACACGCACGCCGGTACTGGTGACCTCGGCTCGGATGGACTGGGCCATGGCGGTGACGGCCCACTTGGTGGCGGAGTAGAGCTGCCCGGGGACGGTGATGCGGCCGGCCACCGAACCGGTGAGCACCAAGTGCTCCCCGGAACTGCACGAGGGTGGGCAGGGTGGCCCGGGCGACGAGGGCGGTTCCGTAGACGTTGGTCAGCACCATCTCGCGCCACTGCTGCGGGGATCCGGTGCCGCGCAGGAAGGAGGTGGCGGTGAAGGAGCCGGCGTTGGCGAACACCGCGTCGAGTCGGCCGAACGCGCCGTGGGCGAGCGTGGGCAGAGTGGTGACCTGGTCCCAGTCGCTGATGTCGCAGAGGGCTGCCACGGCCCGGGCTGGGCCGCCCAGTTCCGCGGCAAGTTCGTGAAGGGCTATGGTGAGAGCGGGCGGCGAGGATGAGGCGCCACCCTTTGCTGGCGGCGAGTCGCGCTGTTGCGGCGCCGATGCCGGAGGAAGCCCCTGTGATCAGGAGAACGGATGTGGTCACGCTGATAGATCGTGCCGGTTGAGGTGGTCAGTCAGGTTTTGGGGTGCGGCGGCTGACGTCGACGGCGTAGCTGGTGGGACGGACGTTCCCCGGTCGCTACCCGAGGTCCAGGACGGACGTGCCGGCGACCGCCGAGCAGACGTGCAGCACGGCCCACCGGCCGGTGAGTGCGGCATACGCCGGTTCGAACGCCTCGGTGAAGGCGGTCAGCCGGGACCGGTCGACGAGGGCCACCGCACAGCCCGCGAAACCACCGCCGGTCATCCGGGCGCCGAAGCACCCCGGAGCCGCCGAAGCCGCCTGGACCGCCGCATCGAGTTCCGGACCCGACACCTCGAAGTCCTCCCGGATCCCGCGATGCCCCGCCAGCAACAGCCGCCCGGCCGTTGGGGCATCGCCCGCGCGCAGTGCCGCGGCGACGGCGTCGACCCGGGCGTTCTCGGCGACGACGAACCGGGCCCGGCGCAGCGCGACCGGGTCCAGACCGGTCCCGCCGGCCGCTCCGCCCGGCCGGGTTGTCCCATCCGACCGGGCGGACCTGCCGAGCCGGGCCACCGCCTCGTCCATCGACCGGGGCGTGAGGTCCCGCAACGCGGCGACGCCCAGCGCCCGCGCCGCCCGCTCACACTCCGCCCGTCGGGTGGCGTACTCGCTGGTCACCACCTGTCGGCGCGAGCCGGTGTCGATGACCACCACGGCCAGCCCGCCCGGCAGCGGCACCGGCTCGGTCGTCAGCGTGCGGCAGTCGATCCGCAGCGCGTGGCCGGCCACGCCCGCGGCGCAGGCGAGCTGGTCGAGCAGGCCCGTCGCCGCCCCCACCCAGAGGTTCTCCGCCCGCTGGGCGAGCAGCGCGAGCTCCGTCGGCGAGGGCGTCAACCCGGCGAGATGCGCACCGGCCAGGGCGACGGCCAGCTCCAGCGCGGCCGAGGAGGACAGTCCCGCGCCGACGGGGATGTCGCTGGCCAGCGTGCCACGCCAGGGCACCGGGCCCCCTCCGGCCGGGAAGCCTGACCCGGCGGCGGCACGGGAGGCCGACTCGGCGGCCAGCATCACCGCGACGCCTTCGACATACCGGACCCATCCGGGTGCCCGGGCGGACACCGGGGTATCGAGGCCCGGCGGCGGCAGCGGGATCACGGCGGGCACCGCATCCTGCTCGGACACCAGCCGGAGCTCGGGTGCCTCGTTACGGCGCAAGGCGATGCACAGCTCCCGGTCGATGGCCACCGGAAGACAGAAGCCGTCGTTGTAGTCGGTGTGCTCGCCGATGAGGTTTACCCGGGCGGGCGCGCGGACGAGGTGGGTGGGCCGCTCTCCGTAGGTCTCGACGAACGCGCGCACCGCACGCTCGGTGGCCGGATGCTCGGTGGCTCTCATGACGCCAGTGTCGGGGAGTCGTGGGCCCTGCGGCACGCGGGATGACCACGGCCGCGCGGGCTCGGCTCAGGTCCGGTGCGCGGCGACGGGAGCCATGACGGCGCGCAGCCGGTCCGCGGCGGCCTCCGGGGTGAGGTCGCGCTGCACGTCGGCGAGCATCTCGTAGCCGACCTGATGCTTGCGAATGGTCGGGGAGCGCAGCAACGGCGGATAGACGTGGGCGTGCAGCTGCCAGAACGCCGCGGGTGGATCGCCGGGTCCCCGGCCAGGATCAAGGTCCGGCCCCGGCCCTGGTCCCGGCCGGGGTCCGGGCGCGGGATGCGGCCCGGGAGCCCCGTGCCAGCCCATCGAGAACGGGAAGGGATGGTCGAACAGGGCGTCGTAACCGGTGAGGAGGCGGCCGAGCAGGCGGGACAGCCCGTCCCGCTGGTCGTCGGAGAGCGCGGCGAGGCGGTCGACCGGATGCCGGGGCAGGAGCAGGGTCTCGAACGGCCACAGCGCCCAGAACGGCACGACGACGAGCCAGTGCTCCTCCGCCAGGATCACCCGCTCCCCCGCCGCCGTCTCGATCTCGGCGTAGTCCATCAGCAGGGAGCTGCCAGACCGGGCGAAGTGCTCCCGCTGCCGCGCGTCCTCGGCGGCCGGCTCGTCGGGCAACACGTCGCAGGCCCAGATCTGACCGTGGGGGTGCGGGTTCGACGCGCCCATCGCGGTGCCGCGGTTCTCGAAGACCTGCACCCAGCGCCAGGTGCGGGAGAGTTCCTCCTCCTGCGCCGCCCAGGTGTCCACGACCGCCCGGACCTCGGCCGGAGTCATGTCGACGAGCCCGCGATCATGACGAGGGCCGAAGCACACGACCCGGCACGTCCCCCGGGCCGGTTCGCTGCGCAGCAGGCCCGATCCGGGACCCGCCGGCCACACCGGAGCCGGGTCGGCGGGCAAGTCGACGGGCGGGCCGACGGGCGGGGCGACAGGCGGGGCGGCGGGCCGGACCGGGTCGGGACGCAGCGCCGGGAAGTCGTTGGTGAACACGTAGGTACCGGAGTAGGAGGGGTTGCGTTCACCGCCGGCCCGGAGGTTGCCCGGGCAGAGGTCGCATAGAGGATCATGGGCGACCGCGGCCGGCACCGGCGGTGGTTCCTGACCGCCGTGCCACGGTCGCCGCGTCCGCCCCGGCGAGACCAGAACCCAACGGCCGGTGAGCGGGTTGAACCGCCGATGCGTGATGTCGTCCATCGCGACGAAGCCTGCCATGGGCGGCGACCGCGGCAAACGCGCTGCCGGGACGGCCGGGGGTGATCCCCATTACCACGGAACCGGGGCGTGACGAGGGGCGACGAGGGGCAACGAGGGGCGGCGAGACGTAACGAGGCGTGACGAGGCATGACGGCCAGCCCGTCGCGGCGCCGCCGGGTTCCGGGAACCTCATGTTGAGTTCAACTTCAACACCATAGTCTGCGGGCATGCTTCCTACCGATCTGATGACCGTGGGTGAGCTCTCGCAACGAAGTGGCTTCGCCGCGTCGGCGCTGCGCTTCTACGAACAGCGGGGCCTGTTCACCGCCACCCGGACCTCGGGTGGGCAGCGCCGGTACGAGCGCCATGTCCTGCGGCGGCTGGCGTTCATCCGCGCCGCCACCGCGGTCGGGCTCAGTCTCGACGAGGTGCGAGAGACCCTGTCGTCGCTGTCCGAGTCGCGCACGCCGACCAAGGCGGACTGGTCCGCGGTCTCGCGGCGGTGGCGCGGCCGGCTGGACGACGAGATCGCGGCTCTGGTCGCGCTGCGTGACGGACTCGACTCGTGCATCGGCTGCGGCTGCCTGTCGCTGCTTCGCTGCCGCATCTCGAATCCGCACGACCGGATCGCCGAGCTGGGGCCGGGCGCCCGCGCGCTGCCGGCCGCGCTGCGCCGGACCCGCAACCCCCTCGATCGGTGTGGTCAGCCCGTCCGATAGGACATCGGCTAGGACATCCGCGATAGGACAGACGCGACGGCACGCGGGTGGCGGTCCATCGCCGGACCGACATGAGCCAGATCCGAGACGCCGGACCGAGACGCCGGACCAGGACGCCTGGATCCGGGACGAGGAGGGGTAGTGGGAGACACATTCGGCATGTTCCAACCGGGTGCCAGCAACGGCGAGCCGAGGAGCGGGCGCAGCCAGACGGGCAGCCAGACGGTCGGTACGGGTCCCGTCTCCGGGCGGCCCAGCCGGGTCTCGGCGCACCGTTCGCCCGACATGCCGCCGGACGGTCCCGGTCCGGTGCGGGCCCGTCGCCGCCGCCCGTTAATCGTCGGCATCGGTGGCAGCAGCCGGGCGAACTCCACCACCCACCAGGCCCTGGCGACGGTGCTGGCGATGATGGGGCAGGCCGGCGCGGAGACGATGCTGCTCGGTGCGGCGGACCTGGACCTGCCGATGTACGCGCCGGAACGCCAGGAACGTCCCGCCGCGGCGCTGCGCCTCCTCGCCGCCGTCGAACGGGCCGACGGCCTCGTGATCGCGACTCCCGGTTACCACGGCGGGACGTCGGGCCAGGTCAAGAACGCCCTGGACTATCTGGAGGACCTGCGCGGCGCGCCCTGGCCCTACCTGGACGGCCGGGCGGTCGCACTGATCGTCGGAGCCCGGGGCACGCAGGCGGCCGGGACGACACTGACGGCCCTGCGCTCGACGGTGCACGCCCTGCGCGGCTGGCCGACCCCGCTGGGAGTCACCCTGAACACCGCGGTGCCGCTCTTCGACCCGCACGGGCGAGTACTCGACCCAACCGTCGCGGCCCGCCTGGAGACCCTCGCCGACCAGATCATGGGGTTCACCTATGCCTGGTCCCAGGTGCTCTGAGGTGCTCTGAGGTGCTCTGACGCCGAGACACGACCCCGCGCCGCGGCCCGTGCGGGTCCCGGCTAACCCGGGCGTATCCGTCCTGAGCAGGCAGGTCTACCGTGGCGGGGCCCGGCAGGGGACAGCGGGCTCGGCAGGGGACAGCGGGCTCGGCAGGGGACTGGAACACGGGACGCATGACGAGGCACGCACGACGAGGAGGCGGCACGGTGGGGACGACGGCACGGGCTCCGGCGGCTCGCCGCGGCGGTTCTGGGCGCCGTGCTGGCGGGCACGCTCGCCGCGTGCGGTGGCGACTCGGACGGCGAAGCCACCGGCACCTCCTCGGCCGGATCGACGGTCAAGCTGATGATCATCGCCCCGGTGGGCACGTCCGGGACGAACTACCCGGAGATGGTGGCCGCCGCCCGGGCCGCCGTGCGCGGAGTCAACGCCCGGGGCGGGATCGCCGGCCACCGGGTCGAGCTCGTGCACTGCAACGAGAAGAACGACGCCGCCATGGCCAGGAAGTGCGCCCAGCAGGCGGTGGATCAGCACGTGCTCGCGGTCGTCAGCGAGGTCAGCGGCTCGGGCGGGATCATGCCCATCCTGGAGAACGCGGGGGTCCCGTCCATCGGTTCGGCCGGGATCTCGGCCGACGGATCCGAGCTCAGCTCCCCGATCAGCTACGTCATCAGCCCGCTGACCCTCTACCCCGCGGTCTGCCCGTCGTTGCTCGCCAAGGCGGGGGCCACCCGCCTCGGGCTGGTCGGCTACGACCTCAGCGCCAGCGACCGGCTCATCATCATGGCCGAGGGCGGCGCGAAGGCGGTAAACCGTCCGATCAATCCGAAGATCCGTATTCCGATCACAACGAGCGACTTCACCCCGGCGATCTCCCAGCTCACCCGGTCCGGTGCCGACGGAGCCGTGCTCGTCGTGTTCGACCAGGCCGCCTATGCGGTGATCTCCCAGGCCGGCCAGCGGGTCCGGACCTGCCACGCGGCCGGAACCCTCTCGCCGAAGTACCTGTCGACGCTCGGTCCGGCCGCGGACAACCTCGTGGTCGCGACCGCGTTCCCCGAGCTGAGCCAGGCCGGCCAGTTCCCCGAGGTCGCCCGGATGATCTCCGAACTGGACGCCGAGCAGGCCGGCGGGGACGCGGACGCGGCCCCCGCGCTGCGCACCACGACGACCACCACCGGCGCGTGGCTGTCCGTGCAGATCGCCGAGAAGGTGGGCAACAAGGTGTCCGGCGAGCTCACCGCCCGCACCCTGCTCGACCAGCTCAACCGGACCACCGACCTGGACCTGGGCGGCATCGTCCCGCGGCTGAACCTCACGGCGACGACGCCGATCCCCGGGGCGGAACGGATCTTCAATACCACGCTGCGGGGAGCCCGGTGGGACAGCGCGTCGAAGAGCTTCGTGCCGCTCGGCCCGGAGACCTGCTCGGCCTCGTTCT